>JANNAO010000029.1:0-5995 GCA_031384405.1 Verrucomicrobiota bacterium
CCCAAATATTTCAACAGCCTCCTAGCCGGACTCTAAGCCGGCAGCGGTTCCGCGGGGTGATCGGAGCCTTTGGGCGGCTTCGGACTGCTCTTTTCCGCCAGCGGGCTGCGCCAGAGCCGCAGCGGCAGGCTGCCCAGCCCGATGATCAAAAGCTGGCTGCCGACGAAGCCCATCAGCCAGACAAAGGCCGCATCCATGAAGCCGTAGCTGTGCAGGCCGATGCCGAGCATGTTTGTGCCGAACCATGACCACGCTGTGATGACGTTGCCGAAGATCGCGAGGTTCATCAGGCCGCGTTCCTTCACGAGTCCGCCCCAGCGCGCGTGGAGGATGAGCGCGTTCCAGATGACGATGAGCAACGCGCCGTTCTCTTTGGGATCCCAACCCCAGAAGCGTCCCCAGGATTGATCCGCCCAGATGCCGCCCAGCACCGTGCCGGTGAAGCTGAACAGTGTGGCGAAACAGACGATGGCATAAACCATCTTGGCGAGTGCCTTGCCGAGATCAAGTTGCGTTGTTCGCGCGGAAAGCACCGGAGTGAAAATTCCGAGAATCACATACGCCATCCCCAATCCGCCCGCAGCAAACGTCGCCGCGTAACCCAGCGTCACCACCACCACATGCGTCGCGAGCCAGAAGTTCGTGTCGAGCACGGCTTGCAACATCTCCATCGTATCGCCGCCAAGAGCGAGATTGTGCGCGATGAGCAACGTGACAAAACCAGCGAGTCCCGCCATCGCGCTGCCGAGGCCGACTTTGTAGATGCGTTCCAAAATCAATCCCAGCAAGCACGCACCCCAACCGATGAACACTGCGGAGGAATAAAGATTCGTCACCGGCGGGCGGCCTTCGAGCACCATGCGATAGATCAGCGCGAAGGTGTGAACCACAAACGCCAGCCCGATCAGATAAAACGCCGCGCGGCGAAATGACTCGGAAACATTCGGCCAGCTTCCAAACGTCAGCAGCGCGCCGCCCGCCAGCACGAACGCAAAGATGTAGATGATCGTGGCGTGGAGAAAGAGTTTGATCTGGTTGAAGTAAAATTCCGAGCGACCCTTCTTCGCTTCACGCGAAAAATCTTTCGCGAGCCAGTTTTTGTATCCGGCAGTGGCGGCGTTGAATTCGGCAGCGTCATTCTCAGCGTAAGCCTTGGCCATCCGCGCATAAAAACCAGCAGCGGGCGGTATCTCCAACGTGCGGATCGAACCGAGCAGACTCGCGCCCACGTTGGACCAATCATCGCGATTCTCCGCCGGAGCGAGTGGCGGAACGGCGCGCGGGTAGGATTGATTGGCAGCGGCCTCGAACTGTTGTCCGATGCTCATGAACCTTTGAATCACTTCCTTGTCTGCGTCGCCACCGGACTGCTGGGCGCGCATCGCCGCGACTCCCGCAGGCAGAGCGGCTTGGTAGTCTGCGAGCAGTTGCACAAAGTTCGTCGTGCCTTCGGGTTGGAGGCTGTTTTTGAGGCGCAGATAAATGTTGATGGCGTTTGCGAGCTTCAACATCTGGCGTTGAAAAGGCGTTTGATTCGCGGATTCTATTTTCCCAGCAGTGCCCGCC
This sequence comes from Verrucomicrobiota bacterium, assembly GCA_031384405.1. Lineage (GTDB taxonomy): Bacteria > Verrucomicrobiota > Verrucomicrobiia > Limisphaerales > JADLHS01 > JADLHS01. The sequence continues at coordinate 1,567 of JANNAO010000029.1, forward strand.
TGTGCGTAGATTTCCTTCACGAGCGGCTCCACGTCGTTGAACGGATAGTAGCGCAACCCAGATTTCTCGATGCCTTTGTCGCCTAGTTTGAGTTCGCTGATGATGTCCGGGTGATGGATCAGAAAGATGTTTCGCGTATCGGCCAAGTCGGGCTTGAAGCAAACTTCCAGCAACCATTCCGTGGACTTGATCTTCTTGGGATGCCGCCAGAATTGCCACGAGGGCAACAGTTCGAGCGGCACATCGCCCGTGCTGCGGATTTGAAGCAATGAATTGCGCGCCACGGAATCCAGCGGCTGGATGCGACCATTGAGCAACACCGGCAAGCGACCAAACTCGGCGGTGAACATTCCGGTGTCGCGTTTGGGTTTCATCACCATGACGATTTCCGTCACGAACATCGCCAGGAAAAACCACGGTAAAAATTTCAGGAGTGCTTTCATGCTGTTTTACGTTTCGCGGCGAACCCGATCAGGTGCACGAGGAATTGCCAGATCATACCGACGGACACCAACACGCACGCGAAATACGGCGTGAGCCAGCCGGGATTGTCCACGACTTGCAGGACGGTGCTGAGTTCAGTCTCCTTGTCGAAGCTCGATTGAAAAAATGTTTTCCCATCGTAGCGCAACGGTTCATTCATGCGGATGGTCACTTCGCGACTCTCACCCGTCTCCAGGCGTTCCAATCGGATTCGGCTCGAATAGTTCTTGGGCTTGTCCGTTCCCGCATAACGATCAAAACGAAAATCAATCAGATGCAGATGATACGGTTTGTAGTAACGCTCAGGACGCAGGACGAGTTTCACCTCACGTCCCCCGGCAGTCACAGTGAACGGGCGCGATAGATAGCCCGAAACCAAAACCGCCCGACTCTCGCCCTGCGGCCCGATCACCTCGACCACGCCCGACGGGATGTCGCGGAAGTTCATCCGCGTTTCCTTCGGCACCGCGCTCCACCACACTTGTCTGCCAGCGGAGTTGTCCGCTTTGACCAGTTCGTAAGCACTCGTCTCGTTCGTCTCAGACATGGCGGAGTTGATGTGATACTTCACGGGGCGCAACTTGAACGGCATATCGGCGTGGACCAACTCCCGGTTCTTCATCAGCAAACTCGCTGGGATCGCTACCACGCCGTCGTCCTTGTCACCGGAGGAATCTATGATCGCCAACTCCCAGCGACTGCCAGCCTCCGAGTAATTCGAGGACTCACCTTCGCGGATCGCCATCTGGCTCTCGACAGAAAGCATGTCCGTGGCGAATTGACCGAGCAGCAACATCACCACGCCGAGATGAATCATCGCGATGCCCAGCCGCTTGAAACCCGGGCGATAATATTTCAGATGCGCCGCGAAAAGATTGATGAGCAACAAACCGCCGACGAGATAGGCGCCAGGAAAGATCGGGATGCGAAGCGTTGATCCCGCCGGCTGCCAATAGATGAACAAGCTGCGGAAGAATTCATCCTGCGCGACATACAACCCCAGCTTCACCTGAGCCAGCGTGCCCCAGAACACCAGGATCAACCCCAGTGCCAGCAGCACGACGGCGAGTTTGACGGACGTAAAAAATTTATAGATGGCGTCGAGCATGTCAGTTCTTGAGAACAAGGTGTGTTGTAGCCGCCGACGTAAGGAGGCGGATCGGTGATTGGAACATCAAGGGAACGATCCTGCTCGTCCCTTCGGCGACTACGGGATGAAAGTTCGCGTTCATCAGTATTTCGATTCCTTCACGAACTTGGTGAACGCTTCCTTCTGCGGGGCGATGGCCGCGTCATCGCCCATCAGTTTGAAGAAATACCACTGACCACCGCGCGGCACGATTGCGCCAACGAGACGACGCTTGCCATTGATCAAGTCTGCAACCAAAGCATCGGGCATCTTCGCATCCAACGGTTTTACGATTTGCGAGAGATCGGATTCCCCGGCGGGAGCGAGTCCAATTTGATTCCGCCAGCGATTTATGTTGGCGAGCGTTCCCCCGGTGGAATTTGGAAACACGCTGATCATCACGTCGGCTTTTGCGCCACTGACTTCCGGCACGGAAAACTTCGCCACCTGCATCGCGCCAGCAGCAACTTCCGTCCAGCCCGCAGGCACAGCCCAACTCGGCGTGCCCTCGCGCACAACTGGCGCGGCTGGCCTCGGTGCTAGATTGCCACCAGTAATCGGTGGATGGCCGTCCGGCAACGCAGGCGCGGCGATGGGCGGATGTCCGTCTGGCAAAGCGGTGCTTGCCGCAGCAGTGTCTTCGATCTTCACCGACTTGAGGAACATCACGAAATTTTGTTTCTGCGCGGTGACGAGTTCATCGTCCCCTTGCAATTTGAAAAACCAACTCTGCTCACCGCGATGCATCATCGCCGTGACGATGCGAATAACGCTTCCCGCTCCCGACTTTCCCGACATGTCGAACATCTTTCCTGGCACACCGCCAATGTCCACAGGCGTGAGTTCCTTCGCGGTTTCATCCGCAGACAACTCGCTCAACCCGACTTGTTGCCGCCACATATTGACGATGAGCGACTCACGACCTTCCATGCCCGGCAATGGCGTGATGGCGACCTGCGCCGCCTGACCGTTCGCGCCAGTGATAGTAAATCCCGCCACGCGCATGTCACCCGCGCCAGCCTCGCGCCAACCTTCGGGCGTGGTGTAAGTGACCTTTGGTACGGCGCGCGTGGCGCGTGCGGCATGAGGGTTTGCCCCGTGCCCGTGATCGTGGCCGTCATCGGCAGAATGCCCGGCTGGAATAGTTGCTGGCGGAAGTTCCTTGGACACGCGATAGGAACGGATTTCCTCCGCGCCATTGGACGCGAGCAATGAGGCGACGAGAAGTGAGCCACACAGAATCAAGCTACGTTGTCTCGTTGCACGACGAATCAAATTCATGCCAGTGATGTTACTTTCCCGGACATCAACAGCAAGCCGTCCTTTGGCTGAACCCCGACAAGAATTGCTTTCACCCCCGTCATGCCAACTCTTCAACCACGGATTGTTGGATGGAAATTACCAGCCCCATCTTTGACAGACATATTTTGGCAGAACGATTGATGGCAGAATAATTCACCGAGTATTTGACTCCATCATTCTGCCATCAATGATTCAGCCAGCCTTTTCCTATCAGCCAACCGGGTTCGATATCTTGTCAAAAACAATCGCGAGTGCGTCTTCGCCAAGAAACGACTGGCGCAAACCAATCGGCAGGGTTAATTCAAAGGCAGACAATTTCACCGACGCACACAACATGAAGATCACCGACATCCTCCGCGCCGAACACACCGTGTTTCATCACCTGTTCGACCACATTGAATCCGTCGTTCCCAAGCTCAAGACCGTCTCTGAAGTCAAATCCCTCGCCACGCTCGCCGAAAAGGTCATGGCACCGCACTCACGCACCGAAGATGAATTGTTCATCGAACCGCTGGAGCATTGCTTCGAGCAGATCGGCCAGCTTGAGACGTTTCATGACGAGCATGAGATCATCGAGAAAACTTTTGTGGCTGTTGGCAAAGCCAGACAACTCAAAGTTGCAAAGGGATTATTGCTCCGCGCGATCACCGCGTCCCGGAAACATTTCGACAAAGAAGAACGCATCGTCTTCCCGCTCGCCGAACGCGTCCTGAAAGCGAAAACCCTCACCGAACTCGGCACCGAATGGACAAAACGCCGCGACGCCGCGCTGAGTTAAGGGCTGAACTCGGAGCGCGGCTGTGTGCGAAGCATCAGCCGCAGCGAGTGGAAACGGAAGGCGCGTTGTGGATTCGGAAATCCCCTGACGGGCGAACAGGCTGCGGCTAGTCCTTCTGCGGACCGCGACCGGTCCCCGGTCGCAGCGAGTGATGATGACCATTACCGTGAAATCTCCGGCGACTTCTTGTATGGCGGCGCGCTGCGGGCGAGGGACCGCCTGCGCTCTGTCCGATTCAGCCCCGGCGGTCAATTGCTCCTGCCAGAGCAAACGTCTGTTTCCGATTGCCTAAAACTGTTTGCGGAATACGATTCGGTCATGCTGAGATCGCTCCAACTTAGCCAATGAACAAGATTTGTCCGAAATGCCGACGCGAACAGAAAGACCTCAGTCACCTCGGATGTGAAAAGTGTAAAGTCCCATTCATTGACGCAACTGACCTTGTAACCAATTTCACGCGGGACGAACTCAAAGTCATCGCGGGTTTACCGACAACTGCCCAACGGTATCCGGATAACTTTGGTTCGCCATCATCACCGCCATCCCGATTACGGTGTGGAGCGTGATTGATCGCGAAGGCGATCCTGAATCCGGGGAAGTTTGTTTAGCGGGTCACCAGTCACTTGCTGCGGGGACTGTTTGGTGGTAGGGCGCGTCGCTCCGCGCGCGCCGAGCCTTGGTATTTCTGAACGCGTCCTTTTCCCACGAAGCTCGGCACGCGCGGAGCGACGCGCCCT
>JANNAO010000051.1:0-5547 GCA_031384405.1 Verrucomicrobiota bacterium
CCATCGAGTCCTGCCGCACCACGGGTTACGAAGCCGACCACCATTTTCGTGGCGTCACGAAAATGGTCGAAGTGGGCAGCGGCGCGAAACGCCCGGTCGAGGATTTCATACTCAAGGAATCCTTGACTACTCAAACCGAGCTGCGGCGGAAGCGAGTTGCCGAGGATTCCTCGGTAACTGCCAGGTCAGTAGCGCAGGGCCTGTTCATACACGGCAACCCAAGAAGAATTTCCCAATGACCGACCACAACCAAAAACAACTGGGCAAGACCCTTTGGAACATCGCCGACCAACTGCGCGGAGCGATGAACGCGGACGATTTCCGCGACTACATGCTGTCCTTCCTGTTCCTGCGTTACCTCTCGGACAACTACGAGACGGCAGCGAAGAAGGAGTTGGGGAAGGATTATCCCAAGCTCGGCGCAGACGACCGCCGCGTGCCGCTGTCGCTCTGGTATGCCAACAACCCGGACGACATCCCGGCGTTTGAAAAGCAGATGCGGCGCAAGGTGCATTACGTCATCCAGCCGCCGCACCTCTGGAACAGCATCGCCAACATGGCCCGCACCCAGAACGGCGAGCTTCTGAACACCCTGCAAGCCGGATTCAAGTACATCGAAAACGAATCCTTCGAGAGCACCTTCCAGGGACTGTTCTCCGAGATCAATCTCGGCTCCGACAAGCTGGGCCGGAAGTATGAAGACCGGAACGCCAAGCTCTGCTCCATCATCGCGGAGATCGCCAAGGGGCTGAACGAGTTTTCCACGGACATTGATGCGCTGGGTGATGCCTACGAATACCTGATCGGCCAGTTTGCCGCCGGGTCCGGGAAGAAGGCGGGCGAATTCTACACGCCGCAGCAGATTTCCGACATCCTCTCCGCCATCGTGACGCTGGACAGCCAGGAGCCGAAGACGGGCAAGAAGGATCGTTTGGAGAAAGTCTTGGACTTCGCCTGCGGCTCCGGCTCGCTGCTGCTGAACGTGCGCAAGCGCATGGGGCCGCACGGCATCGGCAAGATTTACGGGCAGGAGAAGAACATCACCACCTACAACCTCGCCCGCATGAACATGCTGCTGCACGGGGTGAAGGATTCGGAGTTTGAAATCTACCACGGCGACACGCTGACGAACGATTGGGACATCCTGCGCGAGCTAAACCCCGCCAAGAAGCCTTACTTCGATGCAATCGTGGCGAATCCGCCCTTCAGCTACCGCTGGGAAGCCACCGAGGCCATGGGCGACGATGTGCGCTTCAAGAACCACGGCCTCGCGCCCAAATCCGCCGCTGACTTCGCCTTCCTCCTGCACGGCTTCCACTTCCTGAAAGAGGAAGGCGTGATGGCCATCATCCTACCCCACGGCGTGCTCTTCCGTGGTGGTGCCGAGGAACGCATCCGCACCAAGCTGCTGAAGGATGGTCACATTGATACCGTCATCGGCCTGCCCGCGAATCTCTTCTACTCAACGGGCATTCCGGTGTGCATCCTCGTTCTAAAGAAATGCAAGAAGCCGGACGACGTGCTTTTCATCAACGCCGCCGAGCACTTCGTGAAAGGCAAACGCCAGAACCAACTGACGGACGAGCACATCGCGAAGATCATCGAGACCTACCAATTCCGAAAGGAAGAGGCCCGCTACGCCCGCCGCGTGGACATGGCGGAGATCGAAAAGAACGACTACAACCTGAACATCTCCCGCTACATCAGCACAGCGACCGCTGAAGCGGAGATAGACCTCGCAGAGACGCATGGCGAGTTGGTGGAAATCGAGGCATCCATCCAGACGGCGACGCTGAAGCACAATGCCTTTCTGAAAGAGCTTGGTTTAGACCCGCTACCGGGAAAATAAAAGAGAGTAGGCGTGGCTGGAGTTAACCCTGCGAAGTTGGGGGCGACGCTCTCACAACTGGTGGGCTTGGTGCGACGGAAGGAAGTCCGCTATCCTCCTACGTTCCCAAGACCCGTTTCATTTCTGCACTGTTCGACAGGCTTTGCCTTAAAAGCTCACGCGCTGAATCTGCGAGGGAAACTTCCGGCTGAATGGCGGACAAGTCCCGCGAACGAATCTGAGCGCGCATCGGGTCGGTGAGTCGAAGCCATTCGACGAGCGGGACGCGGCCTTGATAACCGGTCTGCAAACACGCAGGGCATTTCTCGCCGCGACATTCCGCGCAGAGTTTGCGGACGAGGCGTTGGTTCAAGACGAGTTCTACGGCGGTCGCCACTGCCGAAACATCTGCACACATCACGAGCAGTCGTTCCAACACGCCGCGACACGATCCCGCGTGCAGCGTGGAGATGACGAGATGACCGGTGAGTCCGGCGCGCACGGCGAGATTGGCGGTTTCCTCATCGCGAATCTCGCCAATGACGAGCGATTGCGGGTCTTGACGAAGTAGATGGCGAGCGGCTTTGGCGAAGTCGAGTCCGATGGCGTCGTTGATCTCGGTCTGCATGATGCCGGCCACGACCTGTTCGACGGGGTCTTCGATGGTGATGATGTGGCGTCCGCCGTGTTCGGAGAGTTGCCGGAGACAGGCGTAGATGGTGGTGGTTTTGCCGCTGCCAGCAGGCCCGGTGAGAAGCATCAAGCCGGTTGTTTGGCGGAGAAAGGATTCAACCTGTAATCGCGCAGGTTGTGGCAATCCGAGTTCGTGAACGGATTTGACGGCGGAGGAATTGAAAAGGCGGAGAACAATTTTTTCACCGGTGACAGTGGGATAACTCGCTACGCGGATGTCGTGCTGGCAACCGACGTCAGCGTGTTCGATGCGTCCATCTTGCGGCAGGGAATCTTGGTATGTCTTGAGGCGCGCGAGGAATTTGATGCGGCCAAACACGCGGTCCGCGACAGTGGCGGGCAACGTAGTGATTTGCGTGATGACGCCATCCAGCCGGAATGCGATCTCGGCGGAGTCCTGCCGCATCTGGAGGTGGATGTCGCTTGCGCCAGCGCGTTCGGCCTGCTGGACGAGTTGCTCCAGAATCTCCGGTGCGTTGGCGACATCGTTCCGGCGTCCGTTGGTTTGCCCGCTCAAGTTGGGCTGTGATGTTTCGTTCATTCAATGCAGCGAATCTGAAGTCGCCTTGGTGAATGGACAAGGCGATGAGGAATACGTCACGCGGGCTTCGAATAAAAGCAGCCTCCGCAGTGAGTGCGGTTCTTTCCGCCGGGCAGAGATGCCCGGCTCTACGGCAAGCAGGGATGCTTGCCGCTACACCAAAGCTGGTTTCAAATCTCCACTTGCAAGCCAAGTTCGACGACGCGGTTGGGCGGGAGACGGAAGTAGGCGTTGGCCGGTTGCGCGTTGCGGGAGAGCAGCGCGAAGAGGTGTTTGCGCCAGCGCGCTAGGCCTCGGCGCTCGCTGGCGATGATGGTTTCGCGGCTCAGGAAGAAGGTCGTCTCCATCTCGCGGAAATTCAGGCCGAGCGGTTTGCAGAGTTTCAAGATTTCCTGCGCATCGGGTTCTTCCATGAAGCCGTATCGCCCGATGACGCGGAAGAATCCTTCGCCGAGATCGGCGACGCTCACGCGGCGTTCGAGTTCCACGTAGGGAATCTCTTCGGTGAGGATGGTGAGCAGGATGACGCGTTTGTGGATGATCTTGTTGTGTTTGAAATTGTGCGTGAGCGCGGCGGGCGTGCCGTCGGGGTTGCCTGCGAGGAAGATGGCTGTGCCGGGGACGCGATGGGGTTTGCTTTCGGCGACATCTTTCAAGAAATCCTCGATGGGCAGCAGGCTGTTGATGAGGCGTTGACGCAGGCGATTGCGCCCCGTCTTCCACGTGGCCATGAGCGTGAAACCTATCGCGCCGATGGTGAGTGGAAACCAACCGCCGTGCGCGATCTTGGCCGCGTTGGCCGCGAGGAAGACGAGTTCCACGGAAAAGAAAAAGAGGCAGACGAGTGTCGCGCGCGTCAGACTCCAGCCCCAGAGCCGTTGCGACACGACGAAGAGCAGGATGGTGGTGATGCTCATGGTCAACACGACAGAGAGACCGTACGCGGCGGCGAGGTTGTCCGAGTTGCGAAAGCCGAGCACAAGCGCGATGCAGCCGATGAGCAGTCCCCAGTTGATCCACGGAATATAAATCTGGCCGCGCGCGGAAGACGAGGTGTGTTCGATGGCCATGCGTGGGAGATAGCCGAGCTGCATGGCCTGCATGGTGAGCGAGTATGCGCCGGAGATGAGTGCCTGTGAAGCGATGATGGCGGCTGCGCTGGCGAGGAACACGAGTGGATACAACGCCCATTCAGGAGCCATGCGGAAGAAGGGATTGCTCGCGGCTTCAGGATCGTTCAACACGAGTGCGCCTTGACCGAGGTAATTCAGGAACAACGCCGGCAGCACGAAGGTGAACCACGCGGCGCGGATCGGTTTTTTTCCAAAGTGCCCCATGTCCGCATACAACGCCTCCACGCCGGTCAGCACGAGAAACACCGCACCGAGTTGGTGGAAGCCGACGAGGCCGTTGGTCTTGAGAAATTGCCACGCATAGAATGGATTGACCGCGCGGAAAACTTCTGGCGATTTCAAAATATGAAAGACGCCCAACGCAGCGATCACCGTGAACCACACCACCATCACGTAACCGAACACGCTGCCGACGCTGCCTGTGCCGACGCGTTGCACGCTGAACAGCGCGATGAGCAGCATGATGGTCACCGGGATGACGTAGGGCTTAAGCGTTGGCGCGGCAACTTCCAACCCTTCTACCGCGCTCAACACCGAGATGGCGGGCGTGATCAGACCTTCGCCGTAGAGGAATGCCGCGCCGCAAACGCCGAGCGCGGTGAGCAACCAAATCCAACGGCGTGGAGAATTCTGCGCGCGCTCCGGCACGGCCAGCGCGAGCAGCGAAAGTATTCCGCCCTCGCCGCGATTATCCGCACGCATGACGAGCGCGATATATTTCACTGACACCACGAGGATCAACGACCAGAAGATCAGCGAGAGCAAACCGAGGACATTGTCGTGCGTGGGCGTGACGCCGCCGTGAAGCGAGAAGCAACTTTTCAACGCGTAGAGCGGACTCGTCCCGATGTCGCCATAAACGACGCCGAGCGCGGCGAGTGCGGTGGCGGCGAGACCCGCTTTGACGGCGACGTGGCCGTGCCCGGATTGCGGAGCATTATCGGACGGGGCAGACGCGCTGCCCGAACCAGTGTCAGTTTGCATTTTTATTGGCGGGAATCCGTGAAGCGTTGTCGCCATACGAATTGCCCTTTCACTTGCCGACGAGGTTAGCTGACGGGCTGGGTCTTGAAAGTGACCTGATGATTCGCATCATCTACGCCCCGGTCCGGGACTACCGGACTTTGGTTCCCCCGCGTTCTGCGATGTCTCGCAGAACCTAGGCTGCGGGCGGAGAATCCCAAATCAAGCGGGCGATGTCAAACGAGGCGCGGGCTAGGGGGTGCGATTCAAAGTGACGGTCAGGTGGTGGAACGCCTCGCGCTGCGTGGCGTAGTGCCGCGTACAGCGGCGCAGTCCCTTGTCGCCCGATTCCGCCCGCTCTACGCGGGCGGAGTTCTCGCAGCGCGAGA
>JANNAO010000049.1:0-3161 GCA_031384405.1 Verrucomicrobiota bacterium
GTCTGTGACCGCCGTTTGACTGGGCTTTCGGCGGTCACAGACCGCCGCTACAGAATTATGAAACGCAAGAAACTTGGATTGATCCACACGTCGGCCACGCTGGTACCGGTGTTCGCGGCGTTGTGCAAAGAGAAGTTGCCGAACGTGGATGTGTTCAACATCGCGGACGATTCGCTCGTGAAGGGGATTCGTGAGGCTGGCTCGCTCACGGCAACTATCTCGCGGCGTGTGGCGAATTATCTCGAATCTGCCGAGCTGGCTGGCGCGGATTACATCATGGTGACGTGCTCGTCCATCGGGCCAGCGGTGGAGGCGGGCGCGAAGTTGATGGGTGTGCCGGTGTTGCGCGTGGATCAACCGATGGCGGATCAAGCTGTGACGACGGGTAAACGCATCGGTGTCATCGCCACGCTTTCGACGACGCTGGAGCCGACGGCGGATTTAATCCAACGCCGCGCGGCGATTGCGGGAAAGAAAATTGAACTCACGTCGAAGCTGGTGGAGGGCGCGTTCGAGGCGTTGATGAGCGGCGACGGCGCGACGCATGACGCAAAGGTGGCGGCGGCGTTGAAGGAGTTGTCGCAGCAGGTGGATGTGATCGTGCTGGCGCAGGCTTCGATGGCGCGCGTGGTGGATTCGCTCGCGGCGGCAGACAAACGAGTGCCGATTCTGGCGAGTCCGGGCATCGCGGTGGATTACTTGGCGACAATTTTATGATCTCGTAGCAGCCGACGTGAGTCGGCTCTAATCTAATCAAAGAATCAGAATGAGCGGACTCACGTCCGCTGCTACAAATAATGAATACTTACTGGCAACCTCTTCTCGTCGTCGCGACGGTGGCTCTCGCCATCGGCCTGCGTTTCATTCCCAAGCTACGCGGGTATCAATTCACCGCGTGGATCATCGTCGTGGTGGCGTTGGGAATGTTTTATCCACAAGTGTTGCAATTGCCTCAGACGCTCGGCATCGCCGACACGACGCTCAAGGACAAATGGGTGATGCTGATCATGATTCAACTCGTGATGTTCGGCATGGGCACGCAGATGAAGTTGCACGATTTCGTGGAGGTGGCGAAGCAGCCGCAGGCGGTGATGATCGGTGTGGTTGGGCAATTCACCATCATGCCGCTGGTGGGTTGGGGGCTGACGAAGTGTTTTCATTTCGAACCGGAGATCGCGGCGGGAATTATTTTGGTCGGCTCATGCTCGGCGGGGCTGGCTTCAAACGTGATGGCCTACATCGCCAAGGCGAATCTTGCGCTCTCCATCGCGATGACCTCGGTGACGACGATCATGGCGCCGATCATGACGCCGTTGTGGATGAAAATTCTGGCGGGCGAACTCGTGGAGGTGAATCCGTTTCACATGATGATGGAGATCATCAAGATGGTGATCGTGCCGATTGGTGCCGGGCTGCTGCATGATTATCTCACGATGGCCAGACCGCGCGGACGGCGCGTGGTGTACGTGCTGGCAGTGTTGAGCGCGAGCTATCTGGCGTTCCTGATGTGCGGCGGTTGGAAATGGATTTCAATCCACGCTTCGGCGGGTGCGTTGCCGTGGATTGGCGCGGGTGGATTCTGCTTGGGCGCGATTGTGGCCGGGCTGATTTATCACTTCGTCGTGCGCAGTTTGCCGCGACTGGAGAAGTGGATGCCCGCGCTGGCGATGTTCGGCATCGTGTATGTGACGCTGGTGACGACGGCGGCGGGGCGCGACAATTTGGTGAAGGTGGGCGGCGCATTGTTCGTCGCGGCGGCGTTGCATAATGTGCTGGGATACGTGTTCGCTTACTGGCTCGCCAGGGCTTGCAAGTTGGACACGGCGTCGTGTCGCACGGTGGCGTTCGAGGTGGGTTTGCAGAACGGCGGCATGGCGTCGGGCATCGCAAGCTCGCTCGGCAAACTGGGCACGATGGGGCTTGCGGCAGCGATCTTCATTCCGTGGATGAACATCAGCGGCTCGATCCTGGCAAATTACTGGGCGAAGCGACCGGGGAAAAATTCACCACTTGGCGCCGCGCAGAGCAAAGAGAGTTGAGGCGAGCGCAGTCCCGATGCAGAGCGCGAGGGATGACCAGAGTTGATTCAGAGCCGCGCCCGTTCCGAACAAGGCGAGCAACAACACCCACACGATCAACGGATGAAAGTCCGGCGGAAGTTTTCGCGAGCGCGAATGTTTGTTGATGAGCGCAGGCGTGGCGAAGGCGAGTGTGAGGATCGCCACCAATGCCCAGCCGAGCGAGTTGATCAGCGGCATCCCATTCCACGTCCACGGAAATATTGTGGGCAACCAAACCCAGTAACCGTTCACGCGCGTGGCGAAGGGTTCGAGCGCGAGATCAAACAACACGACGAGGGCAGCCGCCACGCCGATGACGAAGAAGCCGTAGTTCTTGAGTTTGCGCCACGGTTTGAGGATCAGTCGGGCGACGCCGCGCGCATTGAGGACGACGATGATCCAGACAGCGGGAATCGGCCAGGCGAGCGTGTCGAAAACCATTGGCCCCGCGCCACTCGAATACGCGAACGGTCCAAATGGAATCCCCGTGATCACGCCGACGGCGTGGGCGATGCCGCCTGACACGGCGATGATCGTCGCGCCAAGCATCACGTTTTGTCCGGCCAACTGGCGCGACATGGAAGCGAGCGTGGCGAATGCTGCGGCGATGACGAGCAGTGCGGTGGGCCAGCCGGATGTTCCAAATGCGGTGGAGCGCAGAAACATTTGTGCAAGCACTGCGATAAAACAGAGCAGGGCAGCGACCGATGCGGCGCGCGCGAACCAGTCGAACAAAGTCGCTGACGGGCGCGGGATGCTCTTGTGTCTGGATGTGATGTCGGAACTCATTTCGCTGGAGGCCGAAGCTAAACACTTTTTTTACGAAGCGAAGCCGAAAAGTGGACACGGAGAACAGGGGTGTGGTTAAAAACCGACATGAGTTTGAATCGTCCTCGTCGTCGTTCACGTCCTCGTCCTCGGATTTGCGGTTTGATTTCGACGACGAGGACGAGAACGAGGACGAGGACGAACTAGCCGTAGGCTTGGCATTGAAACTGTTCACTCACGACTCACTACGATGAACGAATCTATGAATCTGGATGAAACGATGCAGGAAGTCCGCGCTTGCGCGACTCGGATGAACGCCGAATACGGCGCGAC
>JANNAO010000055.1:0-17577 GCA_031384405.1 Verrucomicrobiota bacterium
GAACGGAACGGCGAACAATACCTCATCCGCAGCCCGGGCCAGGTCGCGGGCGTGGCGGACATCGAGAAAATTGTCGTCGGCAATCGCGATGGCATTCCCATTCACATGGATGATGTCGCAGATATTTTTCCCGGCAAAGAACTCCGCAACGGCGCAGCGACGCAGGACGGCAGAGAAGCCGTTCTGGGAACAGTCTTCATGCTCATCGGCGAAAACAGCCGCACCGTTTCCGAGCGCGTCCACGCGAAGATGGCGGAGATCAACAAGACGCTGCCGGAAGGAATCGTCGCCAAGACCGTCTATAACCGCACCGACCTGGTCAACGCGACCATTCAGACGGTGAAGCTGAATCTCTTTGAAGGCGCGGTGCTGGTGGTGGTGATTCTGTTTCTCCTGCTCGGCAACCTGCGCGCCGCGCTCATCACCGCGCTCGTCATTCCGCTTTCAATGCTGTTCACCATCACCGGCATGGTCGGCTCGAAGATCAGCGGCAACCTGATGAGCCTCGGCGCGCTGGACTTCGGCCTCATCGTGGATGGCGCGGTCATCATCGTGGAGAATTGCATCCGGCGGCTCGGCGACGAACAGCACAAACTCAAACGCCTGCTCACACGACCGGAACGATTCGAGGTCGTGCGCGATGCCACCAAGGAAGTCGTCCGCCCGAGCTTCTTCGGCGCGTTCATCATCATGGTCGTCTATCTGCCGATCCTCACGTTGAGCGGCGTCGAGGGCAAAATGTTTCACCCGATGGCCTACACCGTCATCCTGGCGCTGGCGGGCGCGATGATTTTCGCGGCGACGTTCATTCCCGCCGCCATCGCGCTGTTCCTGACGGGAAAAATCAAGGAGCAGGAAAACATCCTCATGCGCGCGGCCAAGGCGGTTTATCTGCCGGCTTTGAAATTTCATCTCCAACATCGGGTCGCCACGGCCCTGGCCACCGTCTTTCTCGTGGTAATCAGCGGCATCATCGCCTCGCGCATGGGCCGGGAATTCATTCCCAGCCTGGACGAAGGCGACGTGGCGATGCACGCCTTGCGCATCCCCGGCACGAGCCTGAGTCAGGCGATTGAAATGCAACACGCGCTGGAACGACGGCTCGAACAATTCCCGGAGGTGAAAATTGTTTTCGCCAAAATGGGCACGGCGGAAATCGCGACTGATCCCATGCCGCCGAGCGTCGCCGACGGGTTCATCATCATGAAGCCGCGCAAGGAATGGCCCGACCCGAAAAAGCCCAAAGCGCAACTGGTCGCGGAATTGGAAAAGGCGGTAAAGGAAATTCCTGGCAACAATTACGAGTTCACCCAGCCGATTCAGATGCGCTTCAACGAACTCATCGCCGGTGTGCGCAGCGACGTGGCCGTTAAACTGTTCGGCGAGGACATGGCGGTGTTGCAGCAATTCGGCAAGCAGATCGAAAAAGAGATGCAGACCATACCCGGCGCATCGGACGTGAAGCTGGAGCAGACGACGGGCCTGCCGCTGATGAGCATTGTTCCAAAACGCGAAGCCCTCGCGCGCTACGGCTTGAGCGTTGCCGCACTACAGGAGGTCATTGAAATCGCCCTCGGTGGCAAGGCGGCGGGCGAAGTGTTTGAAGGTGACAAGCGATTTGAAATCATCATGCGCCTGCCCGAAAATCTCCGCACGGACATCGAGGCGCTGGAACACTTGCCCGTGCCTTTGCCCAAGCGCGAAGGCAACGGAAATGGCTCTGCGGGCCTGACTCGCATCTCCGCGCGCGCATCGGGTCTCCACGCTTCGCAAGCCTTCATTCCGCTGGGCGAGGTTGCTGAAATCTCCATCGCTCCCGGCCCGAACATGATTAACCGCGAGAACGGCAAACGCCGCATCGTCGTCACGGCCAATGTCCGGGGACGAGACCTCGGCTCGTTCGTGGCGGAAGCGCAGCAGGTGATTGACGCCAAGATCAAAGTTCCGGCGGGCTACTGGATTGCGTGGGGCGGCCAGTTCGAGCAATTGATTTCCGCAACCAAACGGCTGCAAATCGTTGTCCCCATCTCGTTGCTGCTGATTTTCGCGCTGCTGTTCATGACGTTCGGCACGGTCAAGGACACGCTGCTCGTTTTCTCCGGCGTTCCGCTGGCGCTGACCGGCGGTGTTGCCGCGCTGTGGCTGCGCGACATTCCGCTGTCCATTTCCGCCGGGGTCGGCTTCATCGCTCTCTCCGGTGTGGCGGTGCTCAACGGCATGGTGATGATTTCGTTCATCAACAAGCTGCGGGAGGAAGGCAAACCGCTCGACGACGCCATCACCGAAGGTTCGCTCACGCGCCTGCGGCCCGTGCTGATGACCGCGCTCGTGGCTTCGCTCGGCTTTGTTCCGATGGCACTCGCGACCGGCACGGGCGCGGAAGTGCAACGCCCGCTCGCCACAGTTGTCATCGGCGGCATCCTTTCCTCAACCGCGCTGACGTTGCTGGTGTTACCCGGACTCTATCGCATGTTCAATCGCAAAACCGCCGCGAACGATTTGCGCGAAGATTCATGAGTCAGGGTGCGTCAGCCGGGGTGATTCCGTCGCCCGTGAGCCGATAAACCGAAACCACGTTGCCAGTCCCCAGCAATTCACCCACTTGAAGAACGCCCGAAACCGTGAACTGGCGTTCATGCGCGAACGGAACGCTCTGCCCCGTCATCCGAACATGAACCCATTCATTGATCTGCGGAATGTTTGTCTGACAACAGAGCGCGTGATCGCGCATGAGGAGAAATTCCATCGCCTCGCCAACGTCCTGCTTCAAAGGTTTGATGTAGCCTTGCAATGTCACCTTCTTTCCGTGGAGCAACCTGACAGAATCGGGGATGTTTCCCTCGCGTCGCACCGTATCGAGACTGGAGTTGGTCGGGTTGATCAACCAATCCACCTTGATGTCATACGCGGCCAAGGTTTCAAAACTCACAGATTCATAACCACCAGTTGCAGTCAGCAGGGCATTGGTTGAAATCGCCCTTCCCGATGTTGGTTCAATTCTGACCGTATTAGTCGCGGGCAACTTGCTCACCATCGCGCCTCGCTCGCCTTGCGCCACCGCACTCGCGCCGAGCCAACCCAAAAGGATCAGCGGCGACAACACCAGTTTCAGAAAATTCTTAGTGAACATACAATTGATTGTTAATCCGCATCCGTAGTCACCGCAAGACTTCTGACGGACGGATCAATTTCAAGAGAGCCTCCGCCGGACGCGCATGTTTGAAGATGAGACTGGGCTTCACGTCGCCGTTCTTGCCGGTGCTGGTGGTGGACAAGATGCTCTCCGCCATGCCAACCACCGCGCCGGTTTCGTTGAACACCGGACAGCCGCTCGACCCGCGCCCAAAGTCGGCGGTGATGGACATCATCGTGGTTTTCACCTTGTCCTCCTCGTTCACGAAATAACGCGCGACCATGCCGGAGGTGAACGTGTAAAAGTTCTTGGACGGATGGCTCACCACAAACACCAGCGAACCGACCGGCGCATTCGTCACGATTGGTAATGGCGTGAAACCCGCGCCGTCCACCTGCACGATGGCGACATCGTGCATTTTGTCCGCCGCAAGAACTTCGCGCACGCCAAACATCCGCCCGTCATCCGTCATCACGACCATCACGGAATTATCCGGCTGATCCACGACGTGATAACAGGTCGCAAACGCGCCGGATTCTGTGAGCGCGAAACCCGTCGCCGCCGAGAGATGCCACTCCTTGCAATCGCCGCACTGATAAAGCGAACCCACAACCAGCACGCTGCGGCGGACTTGCTGGATCAACTGCTCCGCGCTCAAGCGATTCGTGTTTGGTGTGGCGAGTTGCAACGTGCAGTGCGAGCGATTGAGTTGCTTGGCCAGGGTTTTCATCCGCACCGCATCCTTGCGCTTCATCAGCGTCTTGCCGAACTCGATCATGCGTTCCTCGATTTCGTCGTCGGGGATGACTGTGCCGATGACAAACGGTTGCGAACTTTCTCTCGCCAGTTCCCGGATGTCCTTGGCCGTGCCGGGCAAGGTGATTGCAAGCAACACGCCAAGCGTGGCGGTGACGAAGGTCTTGTGAGCCAGTGAATTCATTTTATCGCGTCGCCGAACGAGTTTGCGTTGGCCGTCCGTTGTGGCGATGCCGCCGGGTCGCGCAACAGCGGAAGCTTGCACCGTTTTCAAAACCGGATCGAACGGAAAGAGAACTTTGTGGAAGCGGCGGCACAAGTTAGTTGGACAGCCGCACCCGACCGGCGTGCTTGGTGGCAGTGAGCGGCAGTTTGGCGGAAATCACGCGCCCCGGCTGCTTCTGACAGGCCGGGCAGATGCCGAAGAATTGCAGTTCATGGTAAAGCTGCTTGTAGCCGTGGGTGGCGGCGACTTCGTGTTCCATGTGTTCGCAGTGCGACTCGGCGGGCAGTTCCGTGATCGCGCCACACTGCCGGCAGATGAGGAAATGATTGTTCTCGCCCGGCACATTGAGGACGAAGAAGCTGACCTTGTCCGGCAATCCCACCTGCCGCAACACTTCAACCTCCCGCAACAACATCAAGGTGCGATACGCCGTCGTCGCATTGCAAACCCCGCGCAATTCCCTGGCCTGAACGAGCGTGTGCAAACTGACCGGCACGCGTTGGGCCGCCAGAAAAGCGAGGATTTTTCCCCGCACCGGGGTCAGGCGCATCTGGAGTTGCCGACAGGCACTCAAGGCCCACGCCAGCCGTTGTGCGGAGTCTTTCATGGTTGCGGTTTTGCCCCGGCAAGTTTCTGCCGGAGTTCCTTGATGCGCTCCGGGATGCCAGCACGTTCGGGCATGAGATTTCCCGCCTGCTGCCAGTAATCAATCGCCTGCGGCAGGTTGCCCGCCTGTTCTTCGAGTTTGGCGAGGTGGGTCAGGATTTGTTCCTGAATGAATCTGTCCGGCTCGGGTTTGGCGGATTCCTGTCTCTGCCAAGTCGCGGCGGCGTGTCGCCAGATGTTGCGGGCGCGGGCGACATCCCTGTTGTTCTCGAAATAAATCCGCCCCAACTCAAACTGCAACGCTGGGTGATCTGGCAGATTCTTCAAACCTTCGCGCAATAAAAGTTCCGCTTCGCGGGGTTTACCCATCTGCCTTCGCAGCCAATAGGCTGTGACGGTGTAGGTCAGCGGTTCTTCGGGATCGAGTTCCTGCGCGATTTTGAGCCACGGCAAAATTTCCCGCACCTCGCCGCTTTCACCCTCAGCCAATTCTTTGCTGCTAGTTTCGTGGGGCGCGTCGCCTGCTTCCAGATGCGTGTGGCGCGACGGGAAAAAGTTCCGGCTGAAGCGGTCGATAATGTCGCGGTCTTTGCCAAGAAAGTTTTCCTCGTCACCCGTGTTCTTGCTGCCGGTTGCACCCGCGTCTTCGCCGATGTGCGCGGTCTTGAACGATTCGTTGTTGTCAAAGATGCTCGGATACATGCCGCTGTGGAAATACACGTCGGCCTTGCGATAAAACTGTCCGGCGAAAATCTTCTGCCCGTCACCGATGGCGATACGAAGCGGGCTGAAATCCTTGGCGCGATTGCCGGCCCAGTTCATGAACCAGCGGTCCAGTGAAGCGGCCAATCCAGCGCACGCCACTAGCAACAGGACGCCCAGCAAAATAAAGGCGCGATTCGTTTTCATTGGAAGGATTTCCGCCGGAAGACCAGCCACGATGTGAACACCAGCAACGCCGCATACACCAACGCATACAGCACCGCGATACCCCAGATGTTCCAGCCGATCAGCGGCCAGTTGTGAACGATCAAGTCACGCACATCGAACAACTCCAGATGCGGGATTGCGTAATAAAGTCCGCTGACGAGCGGGCCGGTGACTTCTCCCATTTGCGCGGCGACTTTGTTGAGATGTCGTCCGATGAACAAAATTCCCGCCGTGACCACTACGCTCAAAGTGATGTTTGCCGCCACGGAACTCAGCACGAGCGAGCCGAGCAGCGTCATGCCAATCACCACGCCCAACATCACGCAATGCAGCGACCAGGCTTGGAAATAATTTCCCACCGGCCAGTGATGTTCCTTCGCCACGGCAACAATCCCGAAGAACAGGTAGAACGCCACGAGGCAAAGGCATGTTGCCAGCCAGCAACCGAGGAACTTACCGAACAACACTTCCCAGCGCGTGATGGGTTTGGCCATCAATGGAAAGATGGTGCGACTTTCGCGCTCGGCGGGAATCTGCCGCGCGGTGGTGGCGATGGCGATGAACGCCCCGCAAACCCAGATAAGCGCGAGGCAGATTTCCTTCAAGTAACGGGCGACCTTGGGATCGTTGAAAAAATTCACCGAACCCATCAGGCCGGTGATAAGCACGGTGAGAAAGAACAGGACGTAGAAGTCCTTGCGCCGATACATTTCGAGAATGACGAGTTGCGCGACTGCGAGGGAATTTTTCATAGGTCAGAGATTTTCCGGTTGGTAGCCCACGATCTTGAGGAACAATTGTTCGAGGTTGCACTGATGCTGTTGCGCGAGGTCGTCCACGCGGCCTGCCACCTTGAGTTCGCCCTCGTGCATGATGGCGACGCGGTCGCAGACGGTTTCCACTTCGCCGAGTTCGTGCGACGAGAAGAACACCGTCTTGCCCTCATTCTTGAGGCGTTTGATGATGTCGCGCACTTTCATGCGGCCCAATGGATCGAGGCCGCTCGTCGGTTCGTCGAGAATGAGCAGGTCGGGGTTGTTGATGAGTGCCTGCGCCAAGCCGACGCGTTGTTGCATTCCCTTCGAGTAAGTTTTGATAAGCCGCTTCCGCGCATGTTCGAGTTCCACGAGTTTCAACACCGCGTCAATGCGCCGCTCGCGTTCGGCTTTCTCAATCCCGAAGATGCGCGCGTAGAAGCGCAATAATTCCTCCGCCGTGAGAAACTTGTAATAATACGTCAACTCCGGCAGGTAGCCGAGCCGCTGCCGCGCGATGGTTTGCTGCACGTTCACTCCGAAGATATTCGCCGTCCCGCTCGTCGGCGGCACGAAACCGAGCAGCACATTCATCGTCGAAGTCTTTCCTGCACCGTTTGGCCCGATGAAACCAAACACCTCGCCCGCGTGAACGGCGAGCGTGAGGTCTTTGACCGCGAGCTTGGTCTGGCTGCCCATCTCTCGCGAACGATACTCGATGCGAAGGTTTTTGATGGTGATGACCTCCGGCTTGAAGCTGTCGGGATGGCCATTGAGTTGATCGCAGCCCAGCGGCGTGGAAACCGGACTGGTCGGTGAAGCGGTGAATTTGTGAAGTTCGCGGAGGGTGTTCATGATTTGATCTTAAGAATTGAGTGCGGATTATTTTGTGACTTGGCTGCTGTTGCCGTTGTGCCCGGACAAAACCGGCAGGTGCATTTGCGCCGATAGTGGAGGTTCAGAACATGCGCCGTCGCGATGGCGAGGCCACCGGCGAACATAAAAGCCGCTTCCGTCCAGTCGGTCCGCACGGCGCAGCAGGCTTTCTCGCAGTCGGCGTCCGCCCAAAAGAATTGCGTGCCGAGCACGACGGTTGCGCCAAGTCCCAGCACAGCCAGCAACCACCAGCGTCCGTGGCGGCGGCAACCTTGCCACAGGCAAAAAGCGGCCAACGCCACCATTGCCGAACAGGTGAACCGCTCCCAGCCGCGCGAGCCGAGCAACGACAATCCCCACAAAGGCAACGCCGCCGCTACCAACGGCATCGCCAGGCAATGAATCGCGCAGAGTGTGGACAACGCCGAGCCGGTCACGTCGAGGCGATGCAGCCAGTTGGGGGATGAAGTTGTCGCGGTACTCATGGATAATTCAGTTTCACTTTCAATTCGTAGAAACGATTCGTGGCCGCATCTTGGGAAATCGTGTCACGCACGGTGATGGATTCGGTTGTGCCGTTCGTCACGGTGCTGCTGACGTTTGTGATGCTCGCGCTCGTACCACCGAGAACGCTTGAGGCGCGCACGTCGAAGGTGAGATCAGTCGCATTAGTTGCGTGAACGTAACGAAGCGCGCCGTAGTTCGTGCCACTGGCGGTGACGAATGTGACGGCGGGCGCGTTCGTGTAGAGCGCGGTGTTGGGATTGTTGCCGAAGGCGTATTCCAGCACGTTGACGATCTGGTCGCTGTCGGGATCGGCAGCGGGACCATTCGTGCTGCTGGCTGTAGCGGGCAGCCAGTTGGTGGCAACCCAATTCTCCCACGGACGCAGCGGCAATATCTGAAACGACCACGCGACATCGCGGCCAATTGTGTTCGTGGTATCGCCAAGGAATCTGCCGTTGGCGCGGAACGTCACTCGATAAAGTCCGTTCGTGCTGAAGGCCCAGTTGTTGTGCTCGTGGCTGCCGATGAAGGGAGTGGCTTTGTTGAATTGCGTCGAGACGATGCCGTTCGTGGCGATGAATTTGATGTTGGGGGGATTTCCTGCTCCACTGACAGACCACGCGAAAAAGTTTCCAGGGCCTTCCACAGAGACGAGTTCCAGATCCATCGGATCGGTGAACACGCCGTTGGGAATATCCGCCGCCGAGATGCCGAGATACGGCAGCGTGACGTTCTGCGATTGCGGCAGAATCCAGATCGGCGCACCGGGCGAACCGAGGAACGCGAAGTTCGGATTGCCCGGCACCGTAAGTTGCGCGTTGGTGTTGGCGACGATGTAAGCCTGCGTGTTCGTGACGCGCTGGCCGGGATCGTAACCGAGAATGACATTGAGCCGGTTGCTGCCTGTGGCGGCTGCGTCGTATTGCAACCGGAAATCCATGTGTTGATTACTGAGGTTCGTGACTTGGGCTTGAACCGTCAGCCCGACATCAAAAGCTAGAACCAGAACGAGTAGTTTTTTCATGTGTGAAGAATTGCGTCAGGGAAAGCGCGGTCGCCAGTGTCAGCCGTACGACCGCGCCCACCAACCATGTCAGTCGCGTCTCATCTTACGCACTAACAACACGGCCAGCGCACCCACGCCAGCCAAAGCTCCCGTCGCCGGTTCAGGCACGGCTTCGACGCGGAACAGATAATCCACATCGCCACTCGCCGTCGCGCCGTTCAGCACGCTGACGCCTGACGCCTCGAACGTGATGGTGTAATCGCCCGGCGCACTGAACGCCCAGTTCAAGTCCTGATGCGCGAGCGCGGGCAGAATGTGAATGTCCGCGACACTGAAACCATCAGCCGAATTCATCAGCACTAGGGGATTGTTGAACGCATCCAGATCGAACACGGCAAACGTGCCCGGCCCGCTCACGCTTTTCAGCGCCAGCGAAAATTGATCGCCCACGAAAATACCGGGATCAATTTCCTCCGCACCGAAGCCGAGCAACATCAAACCCGCCGTCGGCGTGCCCGGCAGAATCCACGTCTCGCTACCCGTGCTGCCGAGGAAACTCCACTGCGCTCCCGCTGGCACGGTGGTATTCGCCCCGTAACCGATGAACAGGCGTGCATCGGTTGCCGGGAAATACTCCTGATCGTTTGTTTCGTCGTGAACGTGCAATTCCCATTCGTTCGCTGTTTCGTCGTAGGCCACGCCCACATCCACGTGTTCGCTGCCAGTGCCGACGAGGGTTTGCGCCTGAGTCGTCAGGCCCGTGGTCAACAGTGCCGCCAGCCCAAGCTGACGGATGTGACCGATGAATTGAGTCGTTTGGTTTTTCATACTTCGTTTTTGTTACTACCGGGTTTCTTGTGTGAATCACGGCTCGCACCGTGAAATTTTTTTAGTTTTACTGCGGCGGCTTGGAGAAGTTATCTCCAGCCTCGATCCGCTTCTTGAGTTGATCTGCTTTCAAGGCCGCGACGTGCCAATCGGCAAACAGGTAATTCGCCGTCTTGCCGTGGCGGTCGGGTTGAATGTCATCGAGCACGCTGTTCCAACCATTGTTGAGCCAGTTGCGCGAGTGCGTGTGATCCTGACCCGTGCCTGTGCCCGCGCGATCCGAAATCTCGAAGACGAGAAACGTGTCGCAGGGACGCTTGATGGAACCGAGTTTGTTCCAGACGGGTTCAGTGGGAATCGGATCGCCGAACGGATCGAGCGCCGGGACGGATGTGTATTCGTTCATCAGGTAGCTCGTGCCGCGATTGAGCAGGCGTTGATCGCCCTTCGCATCGCCGGGGCAAATCCGAATTTTGTCCACGTTGCCGACGTAGCTCGCGAGGCTGTACACCCAACTGTTGCTGATGCCCGTGTGTGCGGTGCCGGGGAGATAACCATTCGCGTCCTCTGCATACATGTTCATCGCCAGACCGATTTGCCGGAGGTTTGAGACACACGAGATGGACCTGGCCTTGCCTTTCGCCCGCACCAGCGCGGGCAAAAGCATGGCAGCCAAAATCGCGATGATCGCAATGACCACCAGCAATTCGATCAACGTGAACGCGCGACGGCGGTTCAACGACCGATTAACTTTCATAGAATGTCTTGCTGTTTTTGCACCACGCGCCGGTGAATGCGGGCAGCAGCGAGCCGGAATTAACTTGGGGAATTAAACCTTCACTGCCACACGCGGACACACTTCAGGCGTCGCGGAGAAATGAAGGCCGACGGAATCAGGCGAGGAGCGCGGGCGGGCCGCAACTGGGAGGAAGAGCAAGATCAACCGAGGGAACAAAGTCAACTTGAGGCTGCGCTGCGAAGAAAACGGCGACGTAAGCCACCACCGGTTCCATCGCCACGACTGGCGTTTCCATCTGCCCGCTTTGGAGCATGTTGACGGCGCATTGATGACTCGGCTCGCACGCTTCATCATGCAAGGCCCGGTGCAGTGTCTCACTGAGGGTCAGCGCAAAAACACTGAGGAAGACACCGAGCAGCGTCGCCGCCATCCAGTGACGGCGGTTCGCGGCCCAAATCTCCAGATGTCGCAACCGTTTCATTTACGCAGGCTCAATTCAGCAGAAGTCGTGCAAACCAGCAACGATGATATTTGCAAGTCGCTTGCATTTCAAGCGCGACGAAATTTGGAAATCACTCCCGCCACCAGCAGGGCGATTCCCAGCGCGCAGACAATCGCCGCGCCGGTCGGCAAATCTTTGTGGAACGACCAATACAATCCACCGATGCTGCCGAGCGTCGCCACGATCCAACCGACGAGTAATTGCATCGGCAGCGATTTCACCAGAAACGCTGCGCTGGCGGCTGGCACGATGAGATACGAGAAAACCATCAGCACACCGCCGACCTGCACGAAGCTGGTCACGATCAATCCGAACAGTGCGTAGAATAGGAAGTCCCAGAAGCGAACATTGAATCCGCCACGGCCCGCGTGATCGTGATCGAAGGACAGTCGGATGAATTGTTTGCGGAAGATGAAATGCACAACCGCGATGACTGCATAGAGCGCGGTAGTTTTTCCGATCTGTTCGGGCGTCACCGTCAACAGATCGCCGACGAGCGTGCGTTGCAATTCCTCTTTGCCATGCGGACTTTTACTCATCAACAAAATCCCCGCCGCCGCTGCCACGACGTAGATGATGCCGATCAACGCTTCCTGCGGAACTTTTGGTTTCTTCGACGAACGCGTGAACGTGAACAGCAACGCTCCCGCCAGAGTGAAGCCCAGCGACCAGAAAAAGTTATGCGGGTCGTCCGCTTCATGACCGAGCCAGAGACAAACGCACGTCCCCAATGTCGCGACCTGCGCGAGTGCGAGGTCCACGAAGATAACTTCGCGCTTGATGATGTGCAGGCCGTAATAGACGAGGATGCCAGGCAACACGAGGCACGCCACCAGCGGCCACTTCATCACGGCCATCACTTGCGACCAGGTCAATGCGTCAACAGTTTCCATGAGTTTGAATTGAGTTGTAACGATCTCCCGCTACCTGAACCCACCCCTTACCCCTCCCAAGAGGGGAACTATTCTGCGGACGCGTTCCGCCTTGCTCCCCTCCTCGGAGGGGCTGGGGGTGGGTCGTTTCATACTGAGGTCGAGCGTTCATCACTTCTTCTCTCCCAACGCCGTCGCCAGCGAGTTCACCAAGTAATCCATCAATGCGATGTAACCGCCTTCCGTCCCTTTCACGCCGCCGGGGAATTGCGTCACGTTCACGACCTTCGCTCCGGTGCCACGCGCCACGGTTTCCGCCGTCTTGCGATTGAGATACGGATCCACGATCACCACGCGCGCGTTCTGTTCTTTCATCTTCGCCATCACAACGGCGAGATGCGACGGCGACGGCGGAATGCCGGGCTTGGGTTCGAGAAAGATTTCAATCTTCAACCCAAACCGTTCCGCGAAGTAGAGCCACGAGTTGTGATATGCGACGATATGCTGTCCCTTGAATGGAGCGAGCTTCGCTTGCCACTCCGCCAACTTCGCGTCTAGCGCAGCCATGAAGTGCTTCGAGTTCGCCTCGTAGAACTCCCGATTCGCCGCATCAAGACTCACGAACGCATCCGTAATGTGATGCGCGACGATCTTGGCATTCTCCGGGTCCACAAGGAAATGCGGGTTGCCCGCCGCGTGAATATCGCCGCCGGAACGATCTAACTTCTCTGGCACTTCGAGCATCTTCACCCCTTCGCAACAACGCACCTCGCCTTTCGCGGCGCCGACGATCTTCGCGTTGCGCGCCTGCTCGATCAGCTTGGGCAACCAACCCACTTCCAGCTCCGCGCCGCCGTGAATGAGTACGTCAGCCTTGTTCAGCTTCAAGATGAAGCTTGGTTTGGCGTCCACGAAGTGCGGGTCTTCCTTAGGCCGCGCCATCGTGGTGAGTTCGATCTTGTCGCCGCCAATTTCCTTCGCAATGGCCGCAATGTCCGGCGTTGTCGCAACGACGTTCAACCTGGCGTGGGCGCTGGAAAGCACCAAGCACCAAGCACCAAGCACCAGAGAAGCACCAAACACAAATCTCCAAAGGCCTCGTTGCGCCCCACCTCTCCGCTGGAGCTTGAGGCTTGGAATTTCTCTGGATGTTGGAGCTTGGGATTTGGAGCTTCTTGCCGCCCGGTTCGCGGCATCCAATTTCGTGCGAGTAATCATATTTGGATCCATTCGTGGTTAAAACTTGTGCGCCGCGTGCGCGCCCAGCAGGAATTCAAACTGCAACCAAACCGAATGATCCTCACCGATTCCACGCCGGTCATCGTAGTTGTATTGCAATCGCACTTTCGAGAATTCCGTCGGATACCACGTCAGGTTCGGCGAGATGCGCCAGCGCTGATCGCGCAATGGATCACGCCCCAACGCATCGCCCTCCAAAGCGAGATCAAGTTTCTCGTAATCGCCCTGTTCGCCGCCCACAAAATCACAACGCAGACCAGCGACCCAACCCTTGCGGAAGCCGTATAGTAACTGGGCGTACAACCCATAATCCGTCACCGTCTCGGCGGCGAGCACGGCTGGATCACCGGTCGCTAGGTTTTCCACTTCGCCTGGGCTCAAGGCGAGATCTCCGTCCTCGTCCCAATCAAACGAGCCGAGTTCGTAGTGCCGCAACATCGCTTCGGTCTGGAAACTCACGAACGGAAAACCGCCGTGCGCATCGGTGGGTTTCCACTTCCAATACAAATCCACGCCATAAATCTGCGTCATCGTATCGCCTGCGCTGCCATTGGCATTCGGCCCGAACGCGCCGGACGCGCCAACGAGGAGTGTTTGCGAATCGGTCAGGTCAAACGACATCGCATAGCGCGGCGTGAATAACAAATCGGTGACGTGCCGCACGCCGCGATCATTGTCGGGATGCCGATAGCCGAACGGCAACCCTTCCGGTTCTTCGCCGCCATGACCACCTCCTGCACTGCGGAAGCTGGAAGCAGTTTCGCCCTGGCTGTTTTGCACGCCGAAGAACAGTTCCGAGTAAAACGGGGTTGGTACGAGCCAGGAAAGTCGCACGCCGGGATTGCGCAAACCGTCTCCGCCGAGGAAGCGACCGTTGACCAGCGGCTGATCCACAAACGCCCACGCGTGCGGATGCTGCGTATTGAGGCGGCCAACGTCTGAGAAGAATTGTCCCGCCTTGATTTGTAGATTCCCCGGCAGGGAAGTTGTTTCAGCAAACACTTCCTCCAGTTCGAGCAAAGATTCGCCCTCGGAATCAATCTGGAGAATCACATTGGCTTGACCGCGAAAATAAGCATCCACCGCCCCGCTGAAGGTCAGTTCGGTATTCTGCACGGTGAACCCGCGCTGGTTTGGATCATGCCCGCCAAGTTGCGTCCCACCCTCGATGTCTTTCGCGGTCGAACCACCAACCGCGAACAAGCCATCAAAGGCAATGTCCATGTACGCCCCGCCTCTCTTGGCGCGAACGGGATCGGTGGGCCTCCAAGAACTCGCTGCCACCGGCGCCGGTTCAAGGTTTGCCGCAGGCGGCATTATCGCCACCGCCGCCGGTCTCTGCTCGATGCTGCCGAGCTTTTGTTCGAGCGATTGCATCCGCTCGCGCATCTCGCGGAGTTCCTTCCGCAACTGCTCCACTTCGTTTGTCTCCTGCGCGCTGACCGCACTCACGGCCAGAACCGACGCCACCAACACACCGCTTAGTTTCAAAAATTTCGATCTCATAAAAATTTCTTCCAAAGATTTCCTGACGAACTCGACACGAGTCCGCCAAGGGATTTACCAAAAGGGTTAAAAATAATCCTGCCCACACGAGCCGGACTAACAACAAGAATTACGACTGGGAAGAAACCGAAACGGGCGGGCCACGACTCGGCGCAACTGAAAGATCAACCGCCGCAAGAGCGACGACCTCAACGCAAGGAACTGTCCAAGCGACGGACAACGAAACGAAAACTTCTGACACTGCAACGACAGGCGCATCCAGTTGACCTTTGGCGATGGTGCAAACCGCGCAGGGACTTTGTCCGTGATCAGACTCTGTCTCCGTATGCAAATGATCGTGCAACCCATTGCTTGAAGACGCGAGCGTCACCAGAAACATCAGCAACGCCAACAACCCTGCCAGAGCAGGCTTGAGCGAACTAATTTTCAATCGGGTCAACAAACGCATCTGTGCGGATTTGAGCAAAGCCGATGCCGGGGCACAAGATTTTAACAAACCGCCCCGCGTAACGAACGCAAAGACAGCGGTCGCCTACTTCTTTCTCTCCACCACGCAGTCCACCAGTTTCACATCCGCCTCCTTCACCACATCAACACCGTTGATGCCGCTGAACTTCGAGTTGTAGATTCGCACGCCACTGATCTCTGAACCCGGAAAGCCCTGCACATCCAGCACGCGCTTTGCATTTTTGACCGTCATGTTTTCGATGACGAGATTCCGCACCACGGGCTTGTGCGGCCCGTTCGCGCCTTCTTCATAAACGAAATCAATCTGCAATGCCGCATCGCCCACCGTGCCCACGGTCACGTTGCGCACGAAAATATTTTCCACCACGCCGCCGCGAACCGCATTTGATTTGAACCGGATCGCGCGATCCAGATTCGGGCTGTCCATCGTGCAATCCTCCACGAACACATTTCGGCAGCCACCGGAGATTTCGCTGCCGATGGTCACACCGCCGTGTCCGTCCTTCATCGTGCAACGTCGTATGACCACATTCTCCGTCGGGATGCCGATGCGCCGACCATCGTTGTTGCGTCCTGATTTGATGGCGATGCAATCATCGCCCGTATCGAATACCGTGTCCTCGATCAACACGTCGCGACACGCCTCAGGATTGCAACCGTCATTGTTCGGGCCGTGACTCTCGATGTGAACGCCGCGCACGATGACGTTCGTGCAAAGCACCGGATGCAATTCCCACATCGGCGAGCGACGCACGCGCACACCTTCGATCAAAACATTTTTGCAACGGAACGGTTCGATGAAGCTCGCTCTCAGATAATCGCCCGCACCGAAACGCCGTTCTTCCACTGGTGTCCCTTGCTCCACCATTTTCATCAGACGCTTGCGAGCTGCGTCCTGCTTGGGCATTCCTTCCTTCCAACCGTGTTCCTTCTTCCCTTTCCACGACCACCAATTGTCGTCCGCAGCCTGACCATCCAGCACGCCTTCGCCGGTGATCGCGATGTTCTCAGCTTCGTAAGCGTAGATGAGCGGCGAGTAGTTGAAACATTCCATGCCTTCAAACCATGAACGCACGGCGGGCAGATACGCGTTCGGGTCGGTCTTGAATTTCAGCGTCGCGCCGTGGTCGAGGTGGAGTTCAATCTTGCTCTTCAACTCAATTGGCCCGGTGAGATATTCGCCCGCCGGAACGATCACGCGCCCTCCGCCCGCCTTGGACGCAGCAGCAATCGCCTTCGCAATCGCCGCGCTCGAATCCGTCTTCGCATCCGCCGCCGCACCGAAGTCCACGATGGAAAATTCACGTCCAGGAATGATCGGCGCGTAAATGCGTGAAAGGATTTCCGGCAACTGCGCCCACTCCTTCGTCACGGATGGTTTCACAGCAGCGGTCTTCTTCGTTTCTTTCCGCACAGTCATCGGCAAATCGAGCAGCTTCTGCACTTCGATGCCCGCGAGCACGAACGGCCCGACGCCTTTGAGATCGTTATCAATCACCGGCTCGCGCAGATAATACTCATACGAACCGTCGCGCCCGTAACCCAACCCCGCCACAGAACAACACCGCGTGAGCGAAACCTTCCCGCCGCCATCCACCTTCATAAACTTGTTGATGATGCCGTCGTACCCTTTGAGGATTGCGGGAACATAATCCTGCGAGAGATAGCCGTTGTTCACAGCCTTCGCCATCGAGTACACGAACATCGCAGACGCCGTGGCTTCGAGGTAATTACCCGGCTTGCCGCCCTTGTCCATCACCTGCCACCACACACCGCTCGCCGCATCCTGATGTTTCACGATGCCGTCGGAAGTCTTCTTGATGAGCGCGATGATCTCCGCGCGCCCCTTGTGATTCTTCGGCAAGAAATCCAGCACATCCACCTGCGCCATCGCCCACCAGCCGATCGCGCGTCCCCAGAAGTTCGAGGACAATCCTGTCGTTTTGTCCGCCCATTCCTGAACGCGCTTCTCATCCCAACCGTGATAATAAAGTTTGCTCGCCGGATCGTAGAGGTGTTCGTCCACGAGACGGAATTGCTTCACGATGTCGTCCAGATCAGCCGCGTTGGAGTTGTTGAAGTCCACGCTGTACTCCGCGTAGAACGGCGCGCCCATGAACAATCCATCCAACCACATCTGCGCTGGATAACGCTCCTTGTGCCAGAAACCGCCCTGCGTCGTGCGCGGATGCGTCTCGAGTTGTTTGCGCAACAGGTCAGCGCACTTCTTGTAACGCGCTTCCTTCGTCAGTTCGTAAAGCGCGATCACTGTCTTGCCCGGCGCGATGTTATCAATGTTGTATTCCTCCACCTTGTAACCCTGGATGCCGCCGTCTTCCATGACGAACGACCCGATCGTGTCCTTGGAAAACTCCACATACGCAGGCGTCGGAATCTTCTCGTTCAACTTCAGCAACGACAACGTGAACAATCCCGCTGTGTAGTCCCACTTCACGTTCCGCCCCGGGCGCCACGCGCGCTTGTCTCCAAGCCGCGCCGTTTCCGAATCCGCCATGCGCACCGACCATTCGAGCGGCGTTGCGCCTTTGAACTCTTTCGCGGTGGTGGTTGATGACGTCGCCGAGTGACACGCCGGGGCAAACATCAAGGCGACGAGACAAATCCAGT
>JANNAO010000066.1:0-11518 GCA_031384405.1 Verrucomicrobiota bacterium
CAGTTGGCCTTGCCAGGGTTTTCCGGGTTTGAAGTCCAGGAGTAGGTCCTGCTGGTTGTTTTTCAACTCAAAAGAAACTTGCACTATTCCAGTGATTGCATCGTTTTTGGACAATGGAATGTGCAGGTTTAAATCGTACCCAATGGCGCTGATGTTTTGGCTACGCCATTGTGCCAATTCCCAGGAAACACCTTCTTCCAAGGGAACGGGATTGTTTTTTTGTGCAAAAGCCATGGTCGAATTGATCAGACTGCAGGAGGTTGGGGTGGGGTTCTGGTCTCTGAAACCAGTGCCACTGCTGGTCACTCACTTGGTTCGTTAGGCGTCACTGCGGGCGGAACTTACACCTTCAGCATTGACATGATCAGCCTCGGCAGCGTTTTGCCAACCTCAGGAATGAAGATCGAATCTTGGGCTGGTGGGGCGCAACTGGGTAACAGCGGTGATGTGAATTTCAATGTCACCACCAGTTGGGCGACCTACACGTTTGATTACACCGTCCATGGGTCCGCTACGAGTCTCAAGTTCGTTCCCTTGATGGTGGTTGACCCTATCGGGTCGATCACTGGATTTGACAACGTCGGCGTGATTGGGACTGGAGTGCCTGCGGTGATTCCGCTGAATGCGCAGATCACCACACCGGCCAACGGTGCCTTGCGACCTGATTATTTTGACATCAAAACCAGCGTCGCAGTAGCACCCGGCACGGTCACCAATGTGGCTTTCTATGACGGCAACACTCTACTCACTGAGCTTCAATCTCCTCCTTTCGATCTGCTTGGTCATGGACCCTTCACGGTTGGCAGCCATCCGCTGAAGATCGTGGCGAAGTCCGATAATGGAGCTACCGTCACGTCATCTGTTGTCAATGTCACGGTCTCGACCGCAGTCAATGTCACGGTGGACATCGTTCCCGTCGTCAACGGGATCACGAATGTGTGGCTGGGTTACATGAATGTGCTCGAGAGCCTAGCCAACCCGACAAACTCGTTGGGCTTTGTTTCTGGCTCAACTTGGGCCACAGGTGATTTGCGCGCTTCTTTTTGCGGTTCATCCCTGATCTTGTCCCCGAACACTATCGGTGACCCTAGTTCGTTCTGGTACGTGTCCACGAACAGTCCGTCTGTCAACAACAAGACCATGAACGCAAACTTCTATGTCGAACCCATCGGATCCTTGCCGGGTCAATTGGTGACTTTTTCCGGCACGGTCAATGTGAACACGTTGGTCGGGCTTTCGAACACGAATCCGGCGGGTCAGGGCTGGACGGTCAAGGCCTTCATCAAGGATTTCGCGCCTAATTATTCCGCACACACTCCTATGGAAGTTGTAGTGCCAGCTAGCGGCATCTTCAGCGTGCAGCTCCAGACCTCTTACACGGCTGAAAACCATGTGCAGTATGGCTTCACTGTGGAAGGCCCTTGCGTCTGGCCCACGGATTTGGCACTGGCGGGCTATGGTGATGTGCGGATCGCAGCGACCAGTGCTGTTTTGCCCGCTGCCACGACTGTGACTCCCACCTTGAATGGCGGAAACCTGAGCCTGTCGTTCCCGACAGAAGGGTGCTACGCCTACACGGTGCAGGTGAAAAACAACCTGACGGACCTCACTTGGTCTACGTTGACCGTGACGAACGGTACCGGGGGCACGGCGATCGTGACTACTCCCGCCAGCGGCGGAGGTCGTTTCTTCCGCGTGTCCGCCCAGTAATCATGACGCAGAGTTAATTCAATCGGGCCTGCACCACTTGGTGCAGGCCCGTCTCTCCAGCGGGAATAACAAATTCCGTTGGGGAGACGGGCAGGGATCGCTCCGCGATTCGGTCGAATTGAAACCACGGGAGAGACCCGATCAATTTTCACTGGGTCAACACTCAAGATAGCCAAGCACCTCTTGATTGCGCATCGCCCGCTGACACGACGTCCGGACCGCGAGCCGAAAACTTTAGACCAAACCGAAAATGAAACTGCAAACCATGAAACCGAAAAAACAAGTAGACCCGACCGGATTTACCCTGATCGAATTACTCGTTGTCATCGCCATCATTGCGATTCTGGCGGCCATGCTCCTACCCGCGCTCGCGAAAGCGAAGACCAAGGCCCAAGGCATCAGTTGTATGAACAATTTGAAGCAACTGCAACTGGGCTGGTTCATATATTCTGGCGACAACAATGACAGGATTGTGCGGACGGGTGGCTTGGATCAATTGGTTACCTTCCCCACTGATCCCACCGGATTGCCGGGCGGCGCGAAGTCGCAATGGGTGTTGGGCAGCATTGATACTGCGGCCAATGGAGCAATCAATCCGTTGCTGGTGAAGGCGGGGCTGCTCTTCCAGTACATCAACAACCTAGCGGTGTACAAGTGTCCCGCCGACCGAAAAAGCTTCACTGGCACTCCCACGGTGAGAAGTATGTCTATGAATGCTTGGATGAATCCGATTCGAGACTGGGATGCTACACTCGGTCGGGCACAGACCTACCGCGTTTTCCGGAAACAAAGTGATATCACCCGGCCCGCTCCGTCGGATTGCTGGGTCACGATTGATGAGAACCCGGACAGCATCAACGACGGCTGGTTTATCAGTGATCCTGGGAATATCACCGCGTGGCCGGATGTTCCCGCCACGTATCACAACGGTGCGGGTGGCATATCCTTTGCCGATGGTCATGCCGAGATCAAGAAGTGGAGAGATAAAAATATTCTGGCCGCAAAAGTGACCCTGCCGGCCCCGAAAGATGCAAACAGCACCGATTTGATCTGGTTGCATGATCGGACCACATCCCTCCGCTGAGGGTGACCTGCGGCCACGGGGGACAAGGCGGCAGCGGTGTTAGGAAGTAGGCAACGCAGAACCGGTAGGCGGCAAAACTAAATCAAAGGAAATTGACATGCTAAAAATCAATCAAAGGTTTCAAGCTACCGGGCTGAAACCAACCACGTCGGCGGCCTTGGGCATTTGGTTGCTCCTCTTGGCTGCGAGTGGTTCAGCACTGGCGGTGGCCCAACCGCCGCCGCCCGCCAAAGCCCTGCAAACCGCGAGCGAGATTCGCGCCCTTACCCCCGAGCAGGCTGCGCAGGGCATGCCGGTGTTGCTGCGCGGCGTGGTCACGTTCTGGGATCAAAGCTTGTTTTCCCGCTTTGTGCAGGACGGCACTGCGGGCATCTACATCCAGGAAATGACCAACATGCCTCCTGTGGCGCAGGGCCAGACGGTGGAGATCGAAGGCGTCACCAGTCCGGGGGAGTATGCCCCCGTGATTGTGCCGACCCGTATTACGGTGACAGGTGAAGCGAAATTGCCGACCGCCAAGCCGGTGACCGCAGTGGAACTGGTCGGTGGCACCGAGGACAGCCAGTTTGTCGAGATTTCCGGGATCGTGCGTTCCGTTCGCTATGAAGAGGAATCGCAATGCCATTTGATTGACATCGTGGCTGGTGGAGAACGGTTCACGGCGTTCGCCAAGGAGCTCCCCGTGAGCCAACCGGGCACCCTGGTGGACAGCATCGTCAAGGTTCGCGGTGTTTGCTCCACCCAGTTCAACCGTCTCCGGCAATCGCTGGGCTTTCGGCTGCTCGTGCCCCGTCCGGGCGACTTGATCTTGGAAAAAACGGCGTCTGCCAATCCGTTTGATCGGGCGGTGCAACCGATCAGTAGTCTGCTCCGTTTCACACCCACAGCGAGCTATGGACACCGGGTGAAAGTAGAAGGCGTCGTCACTTATCAGGAGCTTGGGCAGGCCGTATTCATTCAGGACGAAACTGAGGGCTTGATGGTGCAAACCCGACTGCGCACTCCGGTGCGTCCCGGAGATAAACTGGAAGTGATCGGGTTTCCCGCCAAGGGCGAGTATGCCCCGATCCTACAGGACGCCATCTACCGGAAAACGGGCAGTGGCACTACCGTCAAACCGGTCGAGCTGAATATTGACGAAGTACTCAAAGGTGCTCACGACTGCCGCGTCATTAGTGTGAAGGCAAATCTGCTGGAGCGCACCCGCCGCGGTCGCGAACAATTCTTGGTGCTCGAAAGTGGCGGATTCACGTTTCACGCTTACATGGGCGAGTCGGGGCCGGAGGCTGATTTGACGAAATTGGATCAGTTGCTCAATGGCAGTGAATTGATAGTGACCGGAATTTGCTTGGTGGAACGTGGGAGCGGATGGCAAGCCGGGGAAGGGTGGCGCGTGAAGTCATTCCGTTTGATCCTGCCGACGACGGGCGACATCGAGGTGCTCAAAGCCCCCCCGTGGTGGACACAGCCGGACAAGTTAAGAATCGCCGGGATCATCAGCGCATTGTTGCTGGCTGTTCTGGTGTTCATTGATGTGCTGCGTCGGCGTCCGAAACGAGTCAAGGCATCCTCATGATTTCCACCCAACCAATGTCATCTAGTGCTGGCGACAGGAATGCCGCCGCTATCAGGGTGAGGCCAGCCAGCACCGGTTTCACGCTCATTGAATTGCTCGTGGTTATCGCCATCATCGCGATCCTTGCTGCCATGCTGTTGCCCGCGTTGGCCAAGGCCAAGGCCAAGGCTAAAGGCATCACGGACATGAACAACAACAAACAGATCGCGCTCGCCTTCCACATGTACGCTGGCGACAACGCGGAATATTTTCCTCCGTTGAACACGGGCACATGGCCTGGCTTCACGCCCGATTGGTGGTTCAAGGTCCTCGATTCCAGCAAGTATATCACCAGCAGCGCCACCTCGAACAACGTCTGGCGCTGCTCCGTCGTCAATGACAGCGACATCAACGCTGGCGTGGTGAAATTCTTCGGGTCGCCTTGTGAAGGGTATGGCCCGGTGGAAGGCAGTTCGCTCACCGCCGGAATTATTCGTTACGCCAAGAACCCGGACGGATCGAATTTGGGCAGTCGCAAACTGACGGCCATCAAACGCGCCAGTCAGATATGGTTGATTGGCGACGTGGGGTATCCCAAGACCGACTGGACCAGGGATAAGATGCACCCGGCCTATTTCACGGAAATCACCACCATGCAGCCCAGCCCGACAACAGGCTGGACTGCCGTCCCGGCGTTTAAGCAACCCGCCACACGGCATAATTCCCGGGCGATATTTTCATTCGTAGATGGGCATGTGGAGGCGTGGAAATGGACGGACTTGCGCCAAAACAAGGATGATGTTTTCGCGGTGAACTCGTTGTGATGACGGGTTCGCCAACTGATAAAATGAGTAACAAGGTCAATTCCCCGATGCCGAGTTTTGTCCGTGATATTCGCGTCCGGACAATTGTCTGTCGAAGTATATGAGATTCATTGGTTCGATAAAATTTTTCGCCGTTGCGGTTGTGATCGCCATCGGTTGCGGCCAGACCGTCGCCGCGCCAGTCAAGGTTGAGTTGACTCGTGCGGGTGAGACCTGGGAATTGCGGCGGGACGGGAAGGCGTTCTTCGTCAAGGGCGCGGGTGGCACGAATCGTTTTGATCAACTTGCTGCCGCTGGCGCGAACTCCGTCCGCACTTGGGGCGCGGACAATCTTGAGCCGTTGCTCGACGAGGCTCACAAGAATGGACTCGCCGTCACCGTCGGAATCTGGCTGCGACATGAGGGCGACAAAGGTTTCAGTTACGACAAACCCGCGATGCTCAAGGAGCAACTCGACCTCGTGCGCAAAGCTGTTCTCCGTTACAAGGATCATCCCGCCGTGTTGATGTGGGGCATCGGCAATGAGATGGAGGGCTACGAGGACGGCGACAAACCCGCCATCTGGAAGCACGTTAATGAAGCTGCCAAACTCGCCAAATCGCTCGACTCGAATCATCCCGTGATGACAGTCGTTGTCGAACTCGGCGGCAAACGCATCCCAAGCCTCAACAAGTTTTGTCCCGATGTGGACATCGTGGGCGTCAACACTTACGCCGGTGCGTCGAGCATTGCGACGCGTTACGCCACTCTGAAACCGACCAAGCCTTACATCATCACCGAATTTGGTCCGCCCGGTTTTTGGGAAGTCGGCAAGACGTCTTGGGGCGCGCCGCTTGAACCTACAAGCAACGAGAAGGCGGAGTCATATCGCCGCGCGTATCTCGGCTCCATCCACCAGAAGCCAATGTGTCTCGGTTCTTACGCATTTCTCTGGGGCAACAAACAGGAGCGCACGGCAACGTGGTTCGGTATGTTCCTGCCGGATGGCGTCAAGGTGAACACCGTGGACACGATGACCGAACTTTGGACCGGCAAATCGCCGCAGGCCGCATGTCCTGTGATCAAGGAATTGAAAGCCGATGGCGCAACTCAACTAAAGCCCAAGCAGACTTTGAAAATAAAGCTCACGGCAAACGATCCCGCGCAACAGCCGCTGCGGGTGCGTTGGATTGTTCAACCCGAGCAGACCAAGACGCTCACCGCAGGCAGGGAGGAATCGCTTCTTCCAGAAATCCAATCCGCGATCATCCGCAGTGATGCGAGTGGCTGCGAGATCGCCGCTCCAAGCGAGCCGGGCGGTTATCGTGTCTTTGCCTACGTTCACAACGCTGCCGGGGCTTCCGTTGGCAACATTCCATTTCACGTCGCTTCACAGCCCCAACAAGCTTCGCAAGACACGCCAAAAGTTTTGCCTGTCGCATCCGGCAAGCCGTTGACCGACCAATGACGGTTTGCATCATCATGGAAACCGAGGTGCATCAGCCAGTGAAGCAACCTCACCGGATCGAGTGATTGTAGATCACACAACCATGCACGCATCGCAAAGCAGCGCTGTTCCCATCCAACGCATCATTCGCGGCGAACCGTTCGTCGGCATCCAGAACGTACACGCCATGCCGCCGTTCCTCATGAGCATCGTGAGCGACGGCAATCTCTGGACGTTTCTCGGCAGCAACGGCTCGTTCACTTCCGGTCGCGGCGATTCTGATCACGCGTTGTTTCCTTATCGCACGGCGGACAAAATCCTCAGCCAGCCCTGCGGCTGCGGAGCGCGGACGCATTTCCTTGTCGAGCGCGATGGCGGTTGCGCGCTGTGGGAGCCGTGGCTGGGTGACGCGTCCAATTATCGCATCCGCAGAAATCTTTTCAAAAGTCACTTCGGCACGAGCGCAGTGTTCGAGGAGATCAATGAAGACCTCGCGCTGAAGTTCACTTGGACGATCACTTCATCAGACCAGTTCGGACTCGTGCGTTCTTGCGAAATCGAAAACCTCGGAAGCAAGCCGGTCTCGATCCGCTACCTCGACGGCTTTCATCAACTCCTGCCTGCGGGTGTCGGCCAGGATTTGTTTGAGAAGTACAGCTATCTCGCCGCTGCCTACATGCGTCACGAGTGCAACGACGGCCTCGGCATCTTCACGCTGAACTCCGGCATCACAGACCGCGCTGAACCGTGCGAATCACTTCGCGTCGCGGCTGCATGGTCGCTCGGACATCGCAATCCGGTTGTGTTGCTTTCGGAGCGTCAGATCGAAGCGTTCCGCAGCGGCAGATTCGTCACGCCAGAACAGGAAGTGCGCGGAGCGTTCGGCGCACATCTCGTCAGTGCGTCTGTCGAACTCCAATCCGGCGCGTCGCACGAATGGTTCAGCGTTGCGGACACAGGTTTGGATCACGCCGCGTTGATCAAACTCCGCTCCCGGCTCGCAACGCCAGATCAACTCGCCACGGACTTGCGTGCCGATGTGACTGCGACGCGCGACGCGCTCAAGGCACGCATCGCCGCCGCAGATGGGTTGCAACAGACCGGTGACTCCGCCGCCAGCGTGCATCATTTCGCGAACGTCCTGTTCAACTGTATGCGCGGCGGCACGCTGCCGGATGGCTATCGTTTTCCTTCCGCCGACTTCGCCAGCTTCATCCGTTCTCGAAACGTCACGATTCATTCCCGTCACGGCGCGTGGTTGAATTCGTTGCCAGCGCAAATGGACCTCGCTCAGTTGCGCGCATCCGTGCAAGCGACAACTGATCCGCAACTGATCCGTCTCACTCGCGAGTATCTGCCGCTCACATTCAGCCGTCGTCACGGCGATCCGAGCCGTCCGTGGAATCGTTTCTCCATCCGCACTCGCGATGAATCGGGAAAGACGATTTACGATTATCAAGGCAACTGGCGCGATATTTTTCAGAACTGGGAAAGCCTCGCTCAGAGTTATCCGCTTTGTCTCGAATCCATGCTCGCCGTTTTCCTCAACGCGTCCACGGCGGACGGCTACAATCCGTATCGCGTCACTCGCGCGGGCATTGATTGGGAAGTCGAAGACCCGCATGACCCGTGGAGTCACATCGGTTACTGGGGCGATCACCAGATCATTTATCTGCTCCGGCTGCTGGAGTCGTTTGAGAATCACGAGCCGGGCAAACTCGCGGCGACAATGAACGAACGCAGCTACGCCTTCGCCCGCGTGCCGTATGAGATCAAACCATTCGCCGACTTGCTGCGCGATCCGCGACACAGCATTCATTTCAACGGCGACGTTCACAAAAAACTGACCACGCACGCAGCGGAGCTTGGCAACGACGCACGATTGTTCGCCGATGAACGGAGCGCGGCTGTGTCGCAGACCAGCCGCAGCAGTTCCGATGTTGCTGCGGCTGGCTTTCAGCACAGCCGCGCTCCGGAGCAGGGTGAAGTGCGTCTCGTTTCGCTTGGCGAAAAACTTCTCGTCCCGCTGCTCGTCAAGTTGAGCAATCTCGTTCCCGGCGGCGGCATCTGGCTCAACACGCAGCGTCCTGAGTGGAACGACGCCAACAACGCGCTCGCGGGTTGGGGGCTTTCCATGGTGACGGTCGGTTATCTGCGTCGCTACGTGGTTTTCCTCGATTCAATTCTCGATCAAGCGGGCGAAACCATCTCGCTGTCCGCGGCGGTGACGACGTTCGCTCAAGAACTTTCAGTCGCACTCTCCAGTGCGAAAGTCACAAACGACCTCCACCGATTTGAACTCATCTCCGCGTTGGGCGTTGCCGGTGAAAAACATCGCGCCGCCGTTTATCGCGGAGAACTCGGCGAGTCGCGCCCCGTCGCCGTCGCTGAAATTCGCTGCTGGCTCAAAACCGCTTTGAGCGCGGTGGATCACACGCTCGAACTCAATCGCAGACTGGACGGAACTTTTCACAGCTACAACCTGCTGGAGATTTCCGGGAACGCCGCTGCCGTGCGTCATTTGAATCTCATGCTCGAAGGTCAGGTGGCTGTGTTGAGCAGTGGTTTGCTTTCGCCGCAGGAATCCCTCGCGTTGTTCCGCGCGTTGCGGCGCAGTGATCTGTTCCGCGCCGATCAGCACAGTTATTTGCTTTATCCTGACCGTGCCGTCGTGCCGTTCCTTGAACGCAACCAACTGCCGTCAGATTGGCGGACGCGTGTTCCGGGTGTTGCTGAACTTGTCAGGCAAGGAGATCGCAGCCTCATCACCGTGGATGTGAATGGCGACGCGCATTTCAACGGCGACCTCACCAATGCTGTCGCGCTGGAGTTACGTTTGAACCGTTGTGGCAACACAGCGAACGACAAAGAACAGTTGAAGCATGATGGAGCGGCGTTGCTTCAAATCTGGGAAAGTGTTTTCCAACACAGCGCGTTCACCGGACGCAGCGGGGCGATGTTTGCGTTCGAGGGCTTGGGCAGCATCTACTGGCACATGATCGCCAAGTTGCTGCTCGCGGCTGAGGAATGTCATCGCGCAGCGATCAAGAGTGGCGCGAGTCGCGACGTCGTAGATGGATTGCGCGAGGCGTACTACGACATCCGGCGCGGTCTCGGCTTCACGAAGACGCCGGAAGTCTACGGCGCGTTCCCGACCGATCCCTACTCGCACACGCCGCGACATTTGGGCGCGCAACAACCCGGCATGACCGGTCAGGTGAAGGAGGAAATCCTCACGCGCCGCGCGGAACTCGGAGTGCGCGTGGATCGCGGCGAACTCGTCTTCGAGCCGAACCTGCTGCGTCGCTCGGAATTCTCCGCGCAGGCCACTGAGTTTTCGTATCTCAATCTCGCTGGAACATCAAAGTGTTCGAAACTTCCGGCGAACAGTCTCGCGTTCACCTGTTGCCAAGTTTTGGTGTGTTACGAATTGGCTGACGCGTTCGCGATCACGATTGAAACGGCGGACGGGAAGACGAGGAACATCTCAGGCCACCGTCTCGGAGTCGCGGATAGCCGCTCTATTTTCTCCCGTAGCGGTGAGATCGTCCGCTTGCGGGTTGGTATTCCATCTAGCACTCTCTGCGGCGAACCCGGCGGAACTATCCATTGAACTTTATGCAAAGCGAATCCAAGTCCATGAAACTCTCGTTCGGCGAGAAGTTTGGTTACGGTCTCGGCGACACCGCCAGCAACTTCGTGTGGGCGCTGATGGTGAACGTCATCATGTTTTACTACACAGACATCTTCGGCATCACCGCCGCCGCCGCAGGAACGATGCTGCTGGTCGCGCGATGCACGGACGGAGTCTTTGACTTTTTCGTCGGGGCGATGGCTGACCGCACAAAGACCAGGTGGGGAAGATTTCGTCCGTATCTTCTGTGGCTTTGCGTGCCGCTGGCCGTGGTGTTTGTGCTCGCGTTCACCACGCCCGACCTGAGTCCTGCGGGAAAACTCGTCTGGGCGTGGGTCACCTACAACGCGCTCATGCTGCTCTACTCCGCCATCAACATCCCCTACGGCGCGTTGTCCGGCGTGATGACCGACGATCCGTTGGAACGAACAAGCTTGAACTCCTACCGCATGTCGCTCGCGCAGATCGGTGGCATCATCGCCAACTCAACTTTCATGGTGCTAATCGTGAAGCTCGCGGATAACAACCAGCAACTCGGCGCACAACGCACCGTGATGTTGTTCAGTGCCATCGCCGTCGTGCTGTTCCTAATTTCCTTTTGGACGACGCGCGAACGCATCACCCCGCCCGCGAATCAGAGCACCAAGTTGACGCAAGATTTGAAGACGCTCTTTTCGAACCCGCACTGGGTGATGATGTTTGCCGTGGGCATCATTAACATAACGCTCGCCGTGATGCGCGGCTCGGCGGGTTTTTATTATCTAAAGAGCTACCTGAATTGGAGTGGAGAACAAATCGGCACTTGGTTTCTGGTTGGCGGACTGAGCATGGTGTTCGGCGCGATGCTGACCCGTTTCTTTGTGAAAGCGCTGGGCAAGAAGTGGTCGTTCATCGTGAGCCTGTTCATCGTTGCGTTGACGGCGATCCCGTTCTACTGGCTGAAACCGGATCAGGTGTCTGCCATCTACGGGTTCCAGATCATCGGCATGATGTGCGCTGGAGTGAACGCGACGTTGTTTTGGGCACTGGTTGCGGACACGGCGGATTTTCAGGAATGGAAATTCAAGACGCGCACGACTGGGGTTGTGTTCTCCGCTACGACTTGTGCGCAGAAAGCCGGCATGGGTATTGGTGCGGCATTCGCAGGATTCCTCATCTCACACTACGGCTACATTCCAAACGCAGAACAGTCACCTGAAGCCATTCGCGGCATTCTTCTGCTCAATAGTCTGATTCCCGCCGTGGGGTTGATGCTGCTCGCGGGCGCGTTCACGCTATACGGACT
>JANNAO010000056.1:0-10969 GCA_031384405.1 Verrucomicrobiota bacterium
GGCTCGTGGACGGTTTGCGCTTCGGAACACCCATAATTACTCTTTTCTAAACTTCAGTTTATCGAGATCAGCCCAAGCGGACGAAGTTTTATCGTCACCTGTGCTGATCTTTTTCGTTTTACCAACGGTCGGTTTTTTCAGGCCGCCGCAACTTTTTTTACACAACGGATGTTGCGGCAACTCTAGGAGAATATCTTCCCGCAAAATGGGCGTCAAGTCCACGGAATCGCCATCTACCTTCACCGCGTCCTCTCCGGATAGCGGCAATAGACACGCCCAGTCCGGCAGATTCACCTTAAATTCAAACGGTTTTAGGCAACGCACGCACTCACAATCCAGCGTCAGCACCAGACTTCCCCGCACCAAAAGGCTGCCTTCCAAGTCTTGCGCCGTCAGATTGTATTGAAGCGGTTTGTTGGCGCGCATCATCTCGTCGTGTGTCTCGATGTCGAGTTCGGCCACGGGCAATTCGCCTTTGAGAGAGATTTCGTCTCGATCGAGCGCGCGGAGATTGATGATGAGTGCCATGACAAATATTACGTTACTCGGAGTAGTTACAGGCAAGGGAAAATAAACGGCCACTTCCCTTTGATGACAGCCTCGACCGTGCGTGAGTCGAAGCAGCCTGCCCCGTAACCTTTGACCTCAGCTTTGCTTCTTCGCGCGCTTCTTGTCTTTCCGCGTGAGCTTGGCTTGAAGCTTCACTTCGTCGCCTGCGGCTTTTTCCACGGCGTCGCGGATGAGTTGCTTGAACTCGGTCATGCCTTGGTCAAACGCGGCTGAGATGAGCAAGACAGAAGTTTTCTTCACCTTTTTCTTGAACGTCTTGAGGTTCTCCTCGGCAACAGATTCATCCATTTTATTCGCGACGACGTAGCGCGGCTTCTCAAGCATTTCGGGATCGTAAAGCTCCAGCTCGTTTAACAGCTTCGCGTAATCATCCCACGGCGCGCGATTGTCCGTACCCGCCATGTCGAGCAGGATGACGAGAATTTTGCAGCGCCGGATGTGGCGGAGAAACGCGTGGCCGAGGCCGACGTTTTCGTGTGCGCCTTCAATCAAGCCCGGCACATCGCAAACGGTGAGGCGTTTGTAGTCGGGATATTCCAGGATGCCAATCTGCGGGTGCAGTGTGGTGAATGGATAGGAAGCGATCTTGGGTCGTGCGCGGGAGATGGCGGTGAGCAGCGTGGATTTCCCGGCGTTCGGATAACCAACAAGTCCGACCTCCGCCATGATGCGAAGCTCGAAAAGATAATTACCCTCATCGCCGTCCTCGCCGGGTTGCGCGAAGCGTGGCGTCTGATGGCGTGCGGTGGCGAAGTTGCGATTGCCCAAGCCGCCACGCCCGCCTTTGCAAAGAATGTATTGCTGGCCGTGTTCGGTGAGGTCGGCAATGAGTTCGCCTTTGTCCTTATCGGTCGTCGGCTTCTCCGCGTCGTTCTCCATGCTCAAATCAATCTCCAGCGCGCGTGCGCCACCCGTGGTGCGGATGATGGGTCGTTGGCCCGTGCTGGATTTCATCAGCGGATTTTCTTCGTCCGCTTCTTCCGCACCGTCGCCACTCTCTTCATCATCTTCATCCACCACTACCTCGCGGATAGGCTGGGTGGGCGACCGCCACACGAGCGTGCCGCACGGAACTTTCACGATGAGGTCTTTGCCTGCGAGACCGTC
The DNA here is from genome assembly GCA_031384405.1 of Verrucomicrobiota bacterium. Lineage (GTDB taxonomy): Bacteria > Verrucomicrobiota > Verrucomicrobiia > Limisphaerales > JADLHS01 > JADLHS01. The sequence continues at coordinate 1,678 of JANNAO010000056.1, forward strand.
CATGCCTTTGCCCATGCCGCCCTGACCTTTTTCTGCGATGAGGCGCGAGACGTAAAACTGGTTGATGAGATTGTTCATGTCGTGATCGGCTTGAAGGATGACGCTGCCACCGCGCCCGCCGTTGCCGCCGCTGGGGCCGCCCTTGGGAACGTAGGCTTCGCGATGGAACGCGACCGCGCCTTTGCCGCCGTGACCGGCGTGGGCGTACACTTTGATTTCGTCAATGAACATGGTGACTTGGAACTTTTATAAGGAAGGCAGGAAGGCAGGAAAACAAAAATCCATTTCCTTTGTTTCCTAGTTTCATGGATTCCTCATTCAAACTGTTTCCTGAAATAAAAAAGGCGAGGCGTATTGCCTCGCCTGAAATGTTGGGAGTGAACTTAGTTCTTGATGGCTTCGGCGACGATGTTCACGCGGCGACCTTCTTGATCGAACCTCACGCGACCTTCCTTGAGCGCGAACAAAGTCCAATCGCGGCCTGTGCCGACGTTGATACCTGCGACCCATTTCGCGCCACGCTGGCGGATGATGATGCTGCCTGCGGTGACGAGTTCGCTGCCGTAGGCTTTTACGCCGAGTCGTTTGCTGCGGCTGTCGCGACCATTCTTGACGCTGCCTTGACCTTTTTTATGTGCCATAACGAATTAAGAGTTGAAAGTTGATGATTGAGGAGTGGGGAAATCAGGCGTTGATTTCTTTGACCTTCACAATGGTCAGTTCCTGACGGTGGCCGATGCTCTTGTGATAGCCTTTGCGGCGTTTCATCTTGAACGTGAGCTTTTTCTCGCCACGGATGTGTTCGACGACGTCAGCAACGACCGTTGCGCCAGTGACCGTGGGCGCGCCGATGGTGACATTGCCGTCCTTGTTGACCATGAGCACGCGGTCAAAGGTAACAGGCTTGCCGGCATCCACTGCCAGACGTTCGATTTCGAGCGTGTCGCCAGCGACGACGCGATATTGTTTGCTTCCAGTTTCTAAGACAGCGTACATAAATTAGTCCCCAAAGGGGCGCAGATAAAACCATGCGAGCGATGAAGTGTCAACTTTCATTTTTTGATTTTTGGGTGGGTTAAACGGCATCTTGTTTCAAAAACCCGTAGCCGCCGACGTCAGTCGGCGCAAACTGGGAAAATGGCGCGGACTGATGTCCACGGCGACGACGGTTTCAACCGTATTGGCCGCTAAACTAGGCCAGCAGGCAGGAGGTTTAACCTGATCAAAGCACACAGACGCTCTACCTCCAATAATTTTCTCTGGATGTTGGGGCTGGGAGTTTGGATGTTCTCCTCCGCCATGTCCGCCGTCCACAAACACACCAACCGTCTCGCTCGCGAGAAATCTCCCTATCTGCTCCAGCACGCGCACAATCCGGTGGATTGGTTCGCGTGGGGCGAGGAAGCGTTCGCCAAGGCCCGCGCAGAAAACAAACCCATTCTCCTGAGCATCGGCTACTCGACCTGTCATTGGTGTCATGTGATGGAACGCGAATCGTTCGAGGACGAAAAGATCGGTGCGTATTTGCGCGAACACTTCGTCAGCATCAAGGTGGATCGCGAGGAACGGCCGGACGTGGACAAGATTTACATGACGTTCGTCCAAAGCACGACGGGCGGTGGCGGCTGGCCGTTGAATGTTTTCCTCACGCCGGAGTTGAAACCGTTTTTCGGCGGCACGTATTTCCCGCCGGACGAACGCCACGGGCGCGGGCGCTTCCTCTCCGTCTTGCAACAAGTCGCCGATGTCTGGCGCGAGCGCGGCATCGAAGTCGCCGCGTCTGCCGATGAGATCACCGCGCGCCTCGAACTCGCCACCAGCCAAAAGTCAGCCGCAAACAAATCTCTCACAGCGGAAGTCATCCGCCGCGCGGGCGATTTGTTCAAGGAATCCTTCGACGCACAGAACGGCGGGTTCGGCAACGCGCCCAAGTTTCCGCAACCGAGCATGCCGTCGCTGCTGTTGCATTGTGCGAAGCGGTTTGGTGATGACGAGGCGACAGCGATGGTCGTGCATACCTGCAATCGCATGGCGGCGGGCGGACTTCACGATCAACTCGGCGGCGGTTTCGCGCGTTACTCCGTGGATGCGCACTGGCTTGTGCCGCATTTCGAGAAGATGCTTTATGACAACGCGCAACTCGCGCAGTTGTATCTCGACGCGTTTCTGGCGAGCGGCGACGCACGTCACGGCGAAACCGTGCGCGACATCCTTGATTACGTCCTGCGCGACATGACGCATCCTGATGGCGGATTTTATTCCGCCGAAGACGCCGACAGCGAAGGTCAGGAGGGAAAATATTATTGTTGGACGCACGGCGAACTCTCGAAGCTGCTCGCCCCGGAAGAATTCAACGTGGCCGCGCGCTACTACGGAATCACGAAGGAAGGCAACTTCGTGGATCACAGTCACCCGCAACCGTTGCAGGGGTTGAATGTGTTGAGCGTCGTCAATCCCATCAGTAGCAGCGGACGTGAGTCCGCTCAAATTTCAAATCCCACAGATGCAGAGAATGAGCCGACTGACGTCGGCTGCTACGATATGGAACTGCTCACTTCTGCTCAGTCGAAAATGCGCGTTGTGCTCGCCACGCGCATCCGCCCGCATCTCGATGACAAGATTCTTGCGTCATGGAATGGACTGATGCTCGGCGCGTTTGCGCGTGCGGCAGTTGTGTTGGGCGAGGAAAAATATCGTGCAGCAGCTGAGCGGAATCTGGCGTTCATCCAAGCCAAGCTGTGGCAACCACCGATCCAATCGCCAATCGGCAATTGGCAATCGGCAATTCCCTCCGGCACTTTGTTCCACCGCTGGCGCGATGGCGAGCGCGACACCGTCCAACTGCTCGAAGCCTACGCATTCCAACTCGACGGTGTGATTCATCTCTACGAAGCTACGCTGGACGCGAAGCACCTCGATTTCGCCATCGCGCTCGCCGAGGCAATGCTCGTAAAATTCTACGACGCAGAAAACGGCGGCTTCTGGCAAAGCGCGGCGGACTCCACGGATCTGATCCTGCGCGTGAAGGACGATTACGACGGCGCAGAACCTTCCGGCAATTCGGTCGCCACGCTCGCTCTGCTCAAGCTGGCTGCGATCACAGGTCGCGCAGAGTTTCGCGCGGCAGCGGATGCCACGCTCCAGTTGTTCGCCACGCGCATGGAAAAGTTCCCGCAAGCCGTGCCCTACATGTTGCTCGCGCTGGATTTCGCGCTTGGCGAACCGCGACGCGTCGTCATCGCGGGAGACGTCGCTTCACCGGAAGTTCAACGGCTGTTGCGCGCCGCTCACTCTGTTTACCAGCCGAACAAGATCGTGTTGGGAAACACGGGCGCGGTGGAAGAATTTGCCAGCACGTTGCCCTCGAAGGACGGCGCAGTCGTTTATCTTTGCACCGGCAATGTGTGTCAGCCGCCCACGCGTGATTCGGAGAAGGTGAAGGAACTGTTGCGGTAGGCGGAGACAAAGTTAAACCGCCAATCTGCGCTAATCACCGCTAATCCAAATTTCCCTGCCGCGAAGATCATCCGCCTGTTTATCAGCGCAGATTAGCCGTAAAAAATCAGGCTTTGGATTCAGCCACCGGTTTCCGCCAGACATACCTTGCCATCAACACCCGCAACACCGCCGCCAGCGGGATGGCGAGAATGCCTCCGAGAATTCCGCCCAGCAACGTCGTGCCCACCATCAACGCGATGATGATCGTCATCGGATGCAAGCCCACGCGTTCGCCCATGATCTTGGGTTGGATCACCAAGCCTTCGAGCATTTGCACCACGGCGACCACCGCCAGCACGAGCGCGGGTTGTTGCCAACCGCCGGAAGTCACAATTGCAATGGCGAGAGCCGAGACGCATGTCGTGATCGCGCCGAGGAATGGAATGATCGTGAGGCACGTCGCGATCACTCCCAGGATCAGCGCGTAATCCAAACCGATGATGAGAAAGCCGATGGTGTAAAGCACGCCGTCACAGATCGCCACGAGCACCTGACCGCGAAAGAACGCCACGAGATATTCGTTGATGGAGTTGATCACGAACACCGCTTCGTCCTTGAACTTGGAATCCTGCACCGGCAGATAATCGCGCCACTGTTTATTGATGCCGTGTTTCTCCAGCAGAAAATAAAACGCGTAGATCGGCACGAGCGCGAGTCCCGCGATGATCCCGAACACAGACCCCACGAATCCCATCACTTGTTGCAGCCAGCCGCCGATCTTGGGGAAGAACTTCGCGACTTCGTTCGCGACCGACTTGAACAATGTCGCCTGCGACTCCGATTCCGATCCGGGCGATGGCTCGGCCACGATCACCGTCGGGATCGGGTTTGTGGTGCCGGCGTTCTTGCTGAATTCGCTCAACAGATTCACCGCAGGTTTCGGAAGCCATTTAGGTGGATTCTCCGCCAGGTCACCCGCTTTGTGTGAAAACCGCGCCGCATACTCACTGGAAGTCTCGCTGAGTTTCTTCACGTCGCCCACCACCTGCGGCACCACGCTGGCAAATAATCCCAGCACGATCACCATCGCCAGCGCGAACACGGTCAGGATCGCCCGAGTGCGGGGAAATTTTCTGCGAACCAAAAAGTCCACCACCGGATCCAGCAAGCAGGCCAATACACCCGCCACCGCCAGCGGCCAGATCACGGATGAAAACACATCCAGCACCTGACCCAATCCCCAGACCAACGCCACGATCAATCCCACGATGGTGGCAATCGCCAGTCCAGTGACCGCGAGCCAGATGACGCGCGCTTGTTTTTCAGACGGTGGTTGGATGTTCATTTCAGTTTTAAGTTACAGGTTGAAAGTTGAAGGTTACAAGTTGCCTGCGATGCTCGCGCGTCAAAACTTGTAACCTTCAACCTGTCACCTGCAACGTTCCTAGCCTTGACCAAGTTTCTTCGACTTCTCCGTCGCCGCGCGTACCGCGCTCATCACCGTGCCGCGCAGCTTGCCCTTTTCTAACTCGTGCAACCCTTCGATCGTCGTGCCGCCGGGACTCGTCACTTGATCTTTCAATGCACCGGGATGCACGCCCGTTTCCAAAACCATCTTGGCGGCGCCCAAAACGGTCTGCGCCGCGAGCTTTGTCGCCACATCGCGCGGCAAACCCGCCGCCACGCCACCGTCGCTCAAAGCCTCAATGAATTGATACACATACGCCGGGCCACTGCCGCTCAAGCCCGTGACGGCGTCCAGCAACGATTCCTTCACCAACATCGCCACGCCCACGGACGAGAAAAGTTTCTGCGCGAGATCACCATCGGCAGCAGTGGCGGCTTTGCCGAGCGCGAAGGCACTGGCGGATTCGCCCACGAGCGCAGGCGTGTTCGGCATCACCCGGATGACCCGCGCGCCAGCGGGCAACGCTGCTTCGAGCTTGGCAATCGGAACGCCCGCGCAAATAGAGATCAACAAATGATCGGCGGAAAAACCATCGCGCACTTCGCCGAGAACTCCGGCGGCTTGATCCGGTTTGACGGACAGAAAAATGACTTTGGCGGATTTCACCACTTCGATGTTGGAGGCAGCAGACTTGCCTCCAGTTTCCTTGGCAAATGAATCACGCGCGGCGGCGATGGGATCGCTGGCAAATATCTGGCTGGGTTCGGCAAGCTTTGCGCGCACGAGACCGCGAGCCAACGCCGTGGCCATTTTCCCCGCACCCAGAAAACCAATGGTGAGCTTTGCAGACATGCGCGGTTTGTAACAGGTCAGCGCACGCGGCGGAAGTTAAAAGGAAAACGACCAGTGACAAAGGGTATGGTTGAAGTCTGATGAAGCTATGCGCTGCGGGGCGTTCGGCGGTAGGGCGCGTTGTCCTCAACGCGCCGCTGGCTGAAACGAGAGCATCCTGATTCACAAAGACGGCGCGCAGGGTAACGCGCCCGACCCCACCCTGTGCGGAGAGTGTGACTGAAACTGCCGCTCAGGCTTTGGAGTGCGGAGACTTGTCTCCGCTTTCGTGGCCTGAGCGATTTATCGCTCAGGCAAAACCGCGTACAGCGGTTTGACGTATGGGTGAGAGCGTTCTCTTGAAACAGGTAGCCATTCTCAAGACGCCGCACCGCTGAACGCGGTGCTGCTGGGACGACAAGTAGTCCCAGCGGAAAAGCGGCGACAAGTCGCCGCACTCCATATTTCTCCTGCCACGCCTCAACCATGAGCGGCACTTCCAGTCACACCACTGCGCGGAAGGCGGACTTGTTTCGCTTCTCTCACTCGCTCATTCTGCGCCGCGTTGATGAATCGTCGCGTTGTCATCCTTGCCGGTGTGTTCGGGGTCATTGCTTGTGCATTGATCGCTGTCATTCTTTTTTCCGATGCCGGGCCGCGCGTGCGTGGGGCGATGCGTCAGGACGCCTACGTCTGGCAACGCGCATGGACTCAGCCCGTGCGCGATGCAGTTTCTGCTCGCGCCACGAATTTCTCCGAACTTGTTCTTCTGCGGGGCGAAATCACTTGGAGCGGTTCAAAGCCCGATCTTGTCCGCGTGAACTTGGACAAGACATTGCTTGCGGAATTGAAACGCCCCGTCGGACTCGCGTTGCGTATCGGCACTTATCCCGGCCCGTTCACGACGAACGATGCGCCCATCCAGTTCATCTGCGACACCGCCGCCGCGTTTGTGGCAGATGCTCGCTCGAACGGCATTGCCATTGCCGAGCTGCAACTGGACTTTGATTGCGCGAGTTCCAAGCTCGATGGCTACCGTGTGTGGGTTCAAGCCGTGCAACGCCGCGTCGCGCCTGTGCCGGTGACCATCACCGCGTTGCCGAACTGGTTGAGGAAACCCGCGTTCAAAACGCTGGCGAGCGTTGCGACGAACTACGTCTTGCAGGTGCATTCAGCCGAGCGACCCAAAAGTTTTGAGGTCGAATATTCCTTGTGCGACCCGCATGCAGCGCGACGTGCCGTGGAGCGCGCGGGCAAACTTGGTGTCCCGTTCCGTGTGGCGTTGCCCACGTATGGATATGTCATGGCGTTCAATCCGCATGGAGAGTTCATCAGCCTGGCGGCGGAAGGGCCGCGACCTGATTGGCCGACGACTGCGATGATCCGGGAAGTGGACTCCAATGCTGGAGAGATTTCGGGGCTGATCCGCGACTGGACTGCGAACCGTCCGACGGCGATGCAGGGCGTGATCTGGTATCGGTTGCCGATCGCGACCGACAAACACAACTGGGATTGGCGGACGCTCAACGCCGTGATGGCCGGGCGGGATTTGTAGGTGTCACGCGAATTCCGAAGTCCGGGTTTCAGCAACGGAGTTGCGCCAGAAGGTAGCCCACGGCGTGAGCCGTGGGAAAAGTGCAGAACCGACAAGCCCCGGTAGGGGCGGCAGACCTTCGCAGATTTTCTTTCGCCCCTGCCGGGGCTTGAATTGTTTCCGCATTAACCCACGGCTATTCATGTCTGGCCGCTTCGCGCCCAAAAAAACAAGGGCGGGCAAGATGCGTCCAGACACGCATTGAGCCAAACAAACAACTTGCCGGAAACCAATCGTCTGCCTTAAATCCACCTATGGCTAAAGCAAAGAAGCAATCGTTGGCAGAAACCAGAGCTTAAAACTAGGACGACGCCACCGGCTTCATCCGCTTGAACGGCCTGCACCTGAAAGGCACGTCGAGGGTGCATGGGAAGAAGAACAAATGAAAATTAAATTGATGCCAGCCGCTGAATTTGAAGCGGTCATGAAAAGAAATTGGACCCCAGTGAAACTGGTGGGGGATGCTTTGCCTTCTTGGATGAAAAACATTCCCAAATCGGTCTTGGTAGAAACATTGGCATCTGGAACTGGCGTCATATCATCTTCCCAGATGTATAGCAGTGACCAAATTCCATCTGGGGTGTTGATGGGTGTGATTAAAGACGGGTGAGGCTAATTCCAAAGGGAGAGCCATTGGTGGTTGGCGCGAAGGACTCGGAGGTGGGCGATTCGGTCTGCGTGATCCGGCAACCAAGCGGCCCCGGCTTTTTTGAGTCGGGCTTGTAACACATGGCGGTGTCCGCTTTCGATGATGCCGGAACCGATTGGCAACCCCAGTGCCAAGGCTAACGGATAGTCCAGAGCGTCCAAACGATTGCTCAGATAGCGATGTGCGTTGCGGACGGGGGCTTCTTCTTCAGGTGTCTCTTGGGCTTCCAGATGTTCTGACAGCGTGGCGATCACTTTAGCCACAGTTCCAGCTTTGAGTCGCTTCTGTTGGGTGCGTCGCCAGGTATCGGGTTGGGCCGGGCGGCAACTCGGCGCGGCCTCTCCCAAGTATTCACTGACGTGAAAGTAGTCGCACAGGAAGTGGCCTTGGCTTCCGAAGACCTCACGGCTTTGCAGCCGTATCCAATCGGCTCCGTCTCCCACGGCGTGGATGCGGCTGTTCTGTCCCCAGCCCGCCGTGCGGGTGCAATGTCCCCAACGCCGTCCGGTGTCCGTCACACTACCAAAAGTCGCGCCATACACGGTGGTGACGCTGTCCTTGGCTTGTGCCGCTACCAAACGCATTTCCTTCCATTGCCGGGGTCGTTTGCCTTTCCTGCTTCCCGGCTCAACCGTGCAGATCATCGTGCCGTCGGCTTGGGCGATGACGTGTTCGCTCCCGATGACAGGCAGTTCGCGGAAGGTTTTGGCATACTCCGTCTCCAGTTGTTGCCGCGCTCGTTGGGCGTGTTTCAAAGTGGCGATCCGCACGGCACTGGCATTGATCTCAAACCCGTAATGCTCCAGCACACTGCCCGCCGCTTGAGCAAAGGAGTGTTCACAACCAAAGGCCGTCAGCACCCGGTCCAGTCGTCGCGACCGACCGGCTGAACTGACACCCAACCGCGCGGGCAAGGGACGCAGGTAGCTCTGCTCCGCATTGCGCCAGACCCGATCCTCCACACTCACCAATCCAAAGACGCACCACCACGTCAGCGTTTTTTTTTACGACTTCGCACGGTGTCATCCGCCGCTTTGAGTTCCTCGCTGACGCGCGCCTCAGCCTGTTGCGCCCATTGGTTCATGCTCACGTTGCCCAATTGCCGCAACTTCTCAATGAGCAGTTCCTCCACCTGATCGGCGGTCTTCAACGGACCGTCGGTGTTGTGCGCCAGTTCCAATATGCTTTCAAACCGAGACAGCAGTTCGGGATGTTGCCGCAGCCGTTCCAAAAATCGTTTCTCGGCCGCATCGCACTTTAAACTCTCTTCATTTTCTTTCTTCATCCCCACTTTAATGAAGCAACTGTCTATATTTGTACACCTAATTCGCAGAATTTCTTTCCGCACCCTCACCCGTCTTTAATCACACCC
>JANNAO010000069.1:0-12242 GCA_031384405.1 Verrucomicrobiota bacterium
GATTACAGTCGGGTCAGGGAAATCTGACTGGATTGGTAGATGACATGAGTAGTTGGCGGGCGAGCGCGAGTGCGCTACACCCACCAACTACTCATGTCATCTACCTCTTGTCGTTTATTGCCTGCGCCTCGGCGATCACAGCGACGGCAACGCCACGCTCCGGCCTTCAGCTTTGTATTTTTCGAGCAGCACTTTCAGGCGTTGCACAATCGCCGGTTTCTCGGCATGGAGGTTTTTACTTTGCGTGAGGTCGTCGCGAAGATTGTAGAGTTCCCCGGCGAACTGATTGGTCTGATAGCCGCGCTCCTGTTTGAACCACTCTGGCTCGCGGTTGCCGTCGCCGCTACGCGCGTCAATCAAGACCCAGTCTCCCTGCCGGATCGCGAGGCTTCCGTTGGCGCTTTGCAAAACCGTCGCCTCACGGATCGGCTTGGAAAGTTTTTGCCCCAGCAACGCGGGCAGAATGTTGCAACTGTCTTCGCCGGCGTCCGTCGGAAGTTTCCCGCCGAGCATGACCGCGCACGTCGCCAGCAAATCCACATGGCAGATGGTTTCCTCGCTCACCGCTCCTGCGGGGACATGGTTCGGCCAGCGCGCGATGAACGGCACGCGATGCCCGCCTTCCCACGCATCGCGTTTCACGCCGCGCAGTCCGTCCATGCTGCGATGGCCGTAACGATTGATGCGATCATACGCGCCGATTTCCACCTCGCCGACTTCCGGCCCGTTGTCGCTGGTGAAGATCACGAGCGTGTTCGTCGCGAGACCGGTGCGGGCCAGCGCGGACATCACTTCGCCCACCGTCCAGTCCACTTGCGCCACGAAATCGCCGTAGTCGCCCGCCTGGCTGCGTCCCTTGAATTCCGGCGCGGGCACGACCGGGTAATGCGGCGCGGTGAGCGGGAAGTAGAGGAAGAACGGTCTGGCCGGGGACTTCGCGGCGTCCTCGATGCAGCGAACGGCGCGCGTGGTGATTTCCGGCATGATGTTGGTGAAATTCCAACCGGCCACCATCGGCCCGGGACGATTGAAGCCGCCTTTTTGCATGGGCGCGGCCAGCGAAGGAATTCCCACCGTGCGATCATTCTCGATGAAGCAGTAGGGCGGGAAGTTCGGTAAATCCACGCCGAAGTAAGAGTCGAAGCCGCGCGTGACTGGCCCGCCGGAAATTGTTTTGGTGAAATCCACGTTGCCGATGCCGTCCTTGCTGGAGGGCGGTTGACCATCCTTCGTCGGCCAGCTCCAGCCGAGATGCCACTTGCCGATGCAGGTCGTCGCGTATCCGTGCTGCCGCAAAAGCAACGGCACGGTCAACCGTCTCTCCTCGGTCAACGGTTCTCCCCACGGTGACAACACGCCCGACTTCAGCCGCGAACGAAAAGCGTATCGTCCCGTGAGCAAGCCGTAGCGCGTGGGCGTGCAAACCGCATCCGGCGCGTGCGCGTCGGTGAAGCGGATGCCTTCAGCGGCGAGGCGATCCAGATTCGGCGTGGGAATTTTGGATTGCGGGTTGTAGGCGCGCACGTCGCCGTAGCCGAGATCATCGGCGAGGATGTAAACGATGTTCGGTTTGGATTCGGCGGCGAACGATTGGCCGCAGAGAAGGCAGAGAGTCGCGAAGAGAATGAAAATCCGTTTCCAAAAATCCGAAGTCCGAATTCCCGAAAACCGAAAGAAGCCCGAAATCCGAAATCCGAAATCAGCTTGCCGGTCCGGGTGGGAAAAATATACCAAGGCCAACGCGGGTGACGGACGCTTTCGGGCTTCGGCCTTCGGGCTTCTTTCGGATTTCGGTTTTCGGTTTTCGGATTTCATGGCATCAAAGTTTGTCAGCGGTCTTGCCTTTACCTTTGCTGGTGTTGCCCGGCGGCGACCACTCCGCTGGGTGAGGATTGGCGACTTTGAGCGGCGCGGTGTCGGCGTAGCGCTCCATTTCCTTTTTGAGGAGCGCAGTCATCTCGGCCAGCTTCGCGGCGTGCGCGGGCTGGTCGGCGAGGTTGTTCAACTCATGCGGGTCGTTCTTGAGATCGAACAACTGCGTCTTGTCCACGAGCGGGTAGCGGATGAGTTTCCAACGGTCGTCGCGCACGGAACGCTGGCAGTTGCGATACGCGGTGTAGAGTGCGTCGCGGACTTTTGTTTCTTTGCCGTGGAGAATCGGCGCAATGCTCCGGCCTTCCACACCGTCGGGAATTTTCGCGCCGCCGAAATCGCAGAACGTGGGAAACAAATCCATGAGATAGATCATCGCGTCGCTTTTGCCCTGCGCGATGCCCGGCCCGGCGATGACACAGGGGACGTGCATGCCGCCGAACTCGTAGAGGTTTTGTTTTCCAAATAGCCCGTGCTCGCCGAGCGAGAGACCATTGTCGCCGGTGAAGATGATGATCGTGTTTGTCCATTCGCCCGATGCTTTGAGCTGCGCGAAGACGCGTCCGATGTGGTGATCAAGTCCCGTGATGCACGCGTAATAGTCGGCGAGTTGTTGTTTGGTGTCCTCCGGCGTGCGCGGCCACGGGGCGAGTTTTTCGTCGCGCACGATCATCTCGCCGTTGTCGAACGGATGCTGCGGCAGGAACGCGGCGGGCAGTGGGATTTTCTTCGGGTCGTAAAACTTGTGAAACTCCGGCGCGGTCACACGCCGGTCGTGTGGCACGGGCGGCGCGAAGTAAACGTAGAACGGCTTGTCCTTTTTGCGCTCGCTCAGAAATTTGAGGGTCGCATCCGCGTGGCGTTCGCTCGATCTGCGCCGCAGTTGCGGAGTGTCGTCGTCCATGAGGAGGTTCGTGTCGAACGCTTCGACGCCCACGACGAATTCGTTGCCGCCCTTGCCGACGTGGAATGTCTCGTAGCCCGCCGCGCCGAGCACCTTCGGCAGGGTGATCGCAGGATCAATGTCCTTCGCGCGTCCGTCGGGAATTCGCAGCCAGGATTTTCCCGTGAGCATCATGGTGCGACTGGGCAGGCACACCGCGCCCACCATCGAACCCATCGAGTAGCAACGCGTGAACGTCATGCCGCGCTCGACGAGCGAATCCAGGTTGGGCGTTTGCAACAGTTCCGTGCCGAGCGCGTGCAACCCATCCGCGCGATGATCGTCCGTGTGGATGTGGAGGATGTTGACCCTGCGCGCTTCGGCGGCGAGCGCGGAGGCGGTAAGCAAGAGAGTCAGAACGAGGGGCGTCAGGAATTTGATTCGCATGAGTTCAAAGCGATTGTAAGTGAGCGGCCAATCTGCGCCATACCTCAAACGAGGGACGGGGAATCGTCCTCGTCCTCGTCCTCGTTCTCGATGATTCACAGTTTTCGAGGACGAGGGACGAGAACGACGACGAGGACGACGAATTTCAAAGGCTCGCCTAGTTCTTTCCTGTTGCCACCCCATTCGTCGTAAAACGGATGAACGGGAAACATTCCGGGATGTGCGAATCCCAGACGCCGTGTTTGCTCCACACCCAGCCGCCGGAATCTTTCGCGGGCGGTGCTTCTTTGTAGGTGTTGAACCGCGAGAAATCCATCCGCCACACATCGCCTTCTTTAGGCGGCAGCACGCGGTGATCAGCCTTGGCAAGCGATTCCAAACCCTTCCACGGAAACGCCAGCTCGACGGTCCAGCCGCGATCGCGGTCGTGGTCATTGTTCACCGTGCCGTCAATGGTCACGGCGGTTTTCATTCCGGGAAAGCTCCACTTGAAATTGCCGAGCCGTTTGCCGCGCGGATGATTCTTGAAATCCACGCCGTTGAACGGAACAAGATTCGTGCGGGCAAACTCCGGCGCGTTCGCGAAGCCGCCCGACTCGTAAGCCTCCTCCCAGATGAAGAACACTTCGTAAGCAGTGTTGAAAGCGTTGATCTCAAATTCGTAATAGGCGTCGCGGCCCGCGATGAAAAATTCAACATCGTTGTCGCTCCAGATTGGATCGTTGTGGTTGGTGAACTTCGCGCGGACGAACGGCTCTTCAATGCGGTAGGCGACGTAGAGATTCTGGTCATCCCACAGCACACAGGCGCGCGTGTCGTGGAGGGCGCGTCCACCGGTGAGGATGTCGTGAAAGCGCGGCGACCAAGGCGCGTTCGTCCAGGCGGGTTCATCGAGGCGACCATCAATCGTGATCGGCTCGCTCACGCGATGAGCGGTGTAGCGTGCGATTTCGTTTTCAGGACAAGGAAACTTGGAACGCTGACTGACAAGTTTGTTTGTTTCTTCGGCAGCACCACAGAACGGGAGTGCCATCGTCAGCGCCAGCAGGAGCGTGGGCACGGGGTTGAACAGGCGCAGCAGGTGTTGATCGCGCTTGGGGATTTGATTCATCGCCAAAGGGCATAATGAAAAACCGGGCTGGCAGCAATGTTCCATTTGTGTCGTGCTTTTTTCGGCAACGCGAGTTTCTCACATCTGGCGCGGCGCGTGCGTTGGGGCGGCGGGGCGAAGTGTTTTGCCGCCGCCAGCGACCCAGTTGCCCGCGATCAGTTGCCGTCCGGTCAATTTAAGACTCATGCGCGAATTTTGGATTGCGTTACTAACGTTGCAAGGTGGAAAGAAAGCGAGAGATGTTTACCCCCACTCCGATACGTTCAATGCATAAAGCCGAGCCTGAATTGCTTGGGCGACATCCCGGTGGCTTGCTTGAACGCCACGCAAAAGCTGTTCGCGCTCTGATAGCCGCACATGCTGGCCACGACTTCGATCTTGTGATCCGCTTCGGTGAGCAGACGCTTGGCGCGATCAATCCGGATGCGCTGCAACTCAGCTCCGGGCGTGCGCCCCACTGCATCCAGAAACGCCTTGTGCAATCCGCGCCGCGACATCGCCGCCACGCTCACCATGTCCTTCACGCTGATCGGCTCATGCGCGTGTTCCCAGATGAAGCGAAGACTGTTTGCCACCCCTTTGTGATTCACCGCGAGCAGATCGCTGCTCTTGCGCGTGATGATGCTGGCAGCCGGAACGCGGATGGGTGTCTTCGGTGATTTTTTTCCACGCATCAATTCATCCAGCAACTCCGCGCCGCGATAGCCGAGCGTTTCCAGATTCGTGTCCACACTGGAGATCGGTGTGTGCATGGCGTCCGGCGCGAGCAGATAATTTTCCGCGCCGATGATGGCCACCTGTTCCGGCACGGCCAATCCCGCAGCCTCGCATGAATCCAAGACATCCTGCGCCTGCTCATCATTGGCCGCGAAAATCGCGAGCGGCTTGGGCAACTTCTTGAGTTGAGCGGTGAGCCATTGACGTTTGCGTTTCCATTGATCGCGCCCGACGCGGTATTCCGGCGCGCGAAACCACGGCAGCCAGATACACTCATGTCCGACGCGTTTGAGAGCTTCCACGAACCCCTGCCCTCGCTCCGCGTAAGACCAGTTATCCGAATCGCTGTAATAGGCGAAGTTGCGGAAACCGCGTGAGAGAAAATGCTCCGCCACCATGCCAGCAGCGTGGAAGTGATCCTCAAGCACGCGGGGGAATTTCAAGTGCGGACGACGGAAGCTAAAGTCCACGGTGGGTTTCTTTGCCTTCTTCACGAACTCCGCCAGATCATCGCCCTCACCGAGCCAGGCTAAAATCCCATCGCCATCCCAACCCCACGGGATGATCTTTTCGCGCGCAAGATTTGCCGAGAGATGCCAGTCGTGTTCTTGGGCGAACTTTTCGATGCCGCGATGGAGGCGGTAATCATACCACCCGAGAGCGATGAGGACGCGTTTTTGTTTTTTAGCCATAACGAGAGGAGTTTGATGTCGTCGCCAGCCTAATCAGACCGAGGAGTTTTTCCAACGTGAAACCGAATCAAAAACGGATGACGCGAGTGACCGTGCAATAATTTCAATCGCAAATGCAACAACTGGGACTATGCGGAGAACTTCCAACTGTTAGTTTCTTCTCAAGCCAAACAAAACATAGTCACCAATCACCGCCGCAATTCCTAAATGAGAAAAAACACCGACGTTATCTCCACGAACCGCCGAGAGCCAACCCATGCCGCCCGGCAGCAAGGCTTCACCCTGATCGAGTTGCTGGTGGTCATCGCCATTATCGCGATCCTGGCAGCGATGTTGTTGCCGGCGTTGGCGTCGGCGAAGGAGAAGGCGTTGCGAATTTCCTGCCTGAACAACCTGCGCCAAGTCTGCATCTCGGTTGCGAATTATGCCTCAGACAATGCCGACTACATGCCTCCATTAAAATGGCGCGGCACCGGAAACCATCAATACCCTTACGAAATGTTCCGGTACAGTCCTCCGAACGTGACACCGCCTACCTTCGATACTGGCGGTGGGCCGTACAACCTGGGAACTTTGTGGGAAACAAAAAACTTACCGGAAGGGAAATCTTTTTATTGCCCCTCTAATACCAAAGGTAGCAACCCGAGCGGCAACGCGAATTTGACCCACGAGTGGTATGCAGCGACCAAGGTATGGCCTTTCGGAATTGATACGGCGGCGGCGGCGGCGGCGGGAGATGGAAACGTCGGATATGTGCGTTCCGGATTCAGCTATTATCCCCAACCTAAAAACTCGCGCAACGAAGCCACCTCAATCGGCGTGATGCCGCTTCCGTTCTGGCCAGATTATGCATCCCAACCCGCAGGGAAACTCCGTGATGGGATATGTGTGCCAGCATTCAAACAGTCTGCTGTTGATCCCAGCAAGAGCATGGTGGTGGATGTCTATCATACTCTCGGCAATCTTTCTCATAAGAAGCGCGGGAAACCTCACGGCTTGAACGCCGCCTTTGGCGATGGCCACGTCAACTGGCAAGGTGTCAACCAAGTCAAAGATGGTTTCGATCCGAACATCATAGCGTCAATGACCGTCGGCGGTGCTCAGGCATGCACAGATTTTCGCTACGCCATGAGCGTCTGGAAGCCATAAATCAACCTGTATAATTATATTTTCAATCCTAAAGTCACACATCCATACAAATCCAAACACCCATGAAAAACATACTCAACCTCCGCGTTACCTTGGCGACCCTGTTGATCGCCGCGCCACTGGCGTCTCAGGCAACCACATTCTTCGCTGACTATTTCACAAATAGCAGCACGCTGAATCAACCTTATGCAGCACCCACTGCCAATTCAGCCAGCTATCAGACTTACATCGGCATCACGAACGCGGGCAGTGTAGCCGCAGTGGGTTCAGGCAGTTTGATGTTTGTCTATCCGAACACGTCGGGCGTCCTCGGTGACTGCTTGGCCAAATTTTCCGCCGCCCCCATCGCGCTCTCACAGGTCGGCGACTACATTGACATCCAAGTGACCTTTGTGAACGCCAGCAATGTTCTTTCGACTGCGGCTGGTGTGACGATGAACAACAACGCCAGTCTTAATCTTGGCTTGTTCAACTCCGGCGGCGCCAACCCTAACCAAGGCCAGTTTCAACTTTCAACGGCTGCGGGTCAGCCAAACTTCACAGGTGGAACGGAGGATTGGATCGGGTATTTCGGACGGATGTTTTTAAGCGGTAATTCTTCCATTCTTCACCGTGCTGCCCAGACTCCAAACGGCACATCGTCTCAAAACCAAGACCTGTTGTTCACGGGCGCGAGCGGCTCGCAAGCGTTTAACGCACCCAATGCCACAAGCTTGGGAAACACCGCTGGAGCGGTCAGCCTCACGCAAGGCGCGACGTACACGATGTATCTGAAGATCACCTTGAGTGCAGTGGGAACGCACACGATCAGCAACGCCATTTTTAACGGAACAGGCCTCGGCGGAAGCATTGTCTTCAGTCAGGAAAGACCTGCTACGGGAGCTAATTTTGTCACCGCTGCATTCGACGGTTTTTCAATCGGCTGGCGTAACAACTCCACACCTGCCCAAGGCAGCGCGATGGATATTCGCGCCGTTCTCGTCAACGGGATCAGCACCGTGGTTACAGCCCCGCCCGACATCATCACTCAACCCGTGGCCGTGACTGTTCCCAGCGGCGGATCATGCGCATTCAACGTCGTGGCACAAGGCTTCAACATGACCTATCAATGGAAACGGTATAACACCAATATCCTCAACGGCGGCAATATCTCCGGCGCAACGAGCGATACATTGATCCTCTCCCCTGCCGGCGCAGCAGACGTGGCATCCGGCGGAAATGGTTACTACGTCACGGTGACTGGCACCGGCGGTTACAGCACCAACTCCGCGACTAACTCACTCACTTTGGGAACGGCAAAAAACCTCGTCTGGTCAGGCGGCGGCAACGTTTGGGATTTGAATACCACCGCCAACTGGCTCGACCCGATCAACCCAGCTAACTTCAACTTCGGCGACAAAGTAACATTGGATGATACTGCGGCGGGTGGATTACGCGTCATCACGCTCACTGGCAAATATCTCAGTGCTTCGTCAGTCAACGTGGAAGGCAGCAGTGCCTACACCTTTGCAGCAGCGAGCACTGGCGGTTTTGCTGGCCCCGGCAAGTTGAACTACATCGGCGCAAACTCACTGGCGATTGCCAACGCAAACACCTACACCGGCGGCACGCTCATCAGCAATTCAACCGCATACCTCCTCCTCCAGAATTATGCCGGTCTTGGCTCAGGCCCGGTGACACTGGCGAAGGCTGGCGGCACCATGCAAGTGACGATCACAGGCAGTGCCTCGGTTGGAATTCAAGGAACTGTGGATGTGCAAGACGACTTCACGATGCAGTTTGACGGCACAGGCGCTTTCGCAGGCGTATTCCTCGGAAACTTGTCCGGCACGGCTGGCAAAACGTTGACCCTGAATCAGGCGGGTGCCACCACCAACCGTTATCGTGTCTATGGTGAGAACACCGTGATGAACGCCAACATTGTTGTGAATGGAAACGCCAGCACCTACGCCGTGGACGGAACATTGTTCGCTCCCTACCAAGCGAACGGAAGCCAGACTTACAACGGCGTCATCTCCGGCAATGGCGGACTGATCCAACGCGGCGCAGGCACGACAATCCTGAACGGCCAGAACACCTTCACCGGCGGAACGATCCCGACGGGTGGCTCGATTGCTGTCGGTGTTAATTCCATTCCGACGACTGGCGCAGTTGTTTCCAGTCCGATTGGTGCAGGCGCACTGCTCCTCTCCACTGAAATTCCTGCGTTGACCGGCAGCGGCACAGTTCTCGCCTTTGGTGGCGCACGCACCATCGCGAATCCGATCCAATATCCGAGCGCGACCAACAACCTGACCTTGATCATGGGTGGCACAAACGCTCTGACATTCACCGGGCCAATGACGTTGAATGGAAATGACGCCACAGGCACGCAAACCAACCGCACCATCCAGGTCAACAACACGAACACCGTGACGACCCTCGCTGGCGTCATCAGCGGCGCAGGGTTCGGACTCATCAAGACCGGCGCGGGCATACTTGATGTTACGGCTGCGAATACCTACACGGGTCCGACTGCGATCAGCAACGGAACGTTGCGCGTCAGTGTTTCACTCGACGCAGCCTCTACAGTAACGGTGGTCACAAACGCAACACTCGCCGGTCAAGGCACAGTCGGCGGAAACGTCACCGTTTTCGCAGGCGGCAATATCTCGCCCGGCAACTCCATCGGCACGCTGACAGTGGGTGGCAACCTGAGTCTCGCAGGGAATTTGAGAATCGAAGTCAACCGCACTGGCTCTTCCAGCGACCGGATCAATGTGACTGGTTCACAAGCGAACACCGGCACTGGCTCTGTCACCGTCACCAACCTCGGTGCGGCACTTCAAGCTGGCGATACATTCACCTTGTTCACCGGCCCGCTTGTGAACGGCAACCTGATGACCGTTTCTGGCGGCGGTTCATCCGTCACATGGACGAACAAGCTGGCCGTCAATGGAACAGTCTCCGTTCTCGCTGTCACCTCGACCACACCGACCAACATCACCTCCTCCGTTTCAGGCAACAGCCTGACACTCAGTTGGCCCGCGTCGCACCTCTCATGGACGTTGCAATCCAACTCAGTCAGCGTGGCGTCTAGCGGCAGTTGGTTCCCTGTCGCGGGTTCAACCGCCACCAATTCGATGACATTCACCATCAACCCGGCAGCACCGCAAGTCTTCTATCGGATGGTCTATCCGTGATAAGCCGCTGAAACTTCAAAGCCCCGCCGAAAGGCGGGGCTTTTTGTTTGGAGAACTAATTGCACCCCGGATCACTCACAAACCCTGACAACCCACGATCTCCACCCGCGCCGCGTTCGTGATTGTCACCGCATTCTTCATGGGCTGGAACTCGCAGTTCTCGATCCGCACATCCGTCACGATCTTGTCCGCTGAGAAACCCTGCACAAAGATCGCACCCTTCGTGAGCGTTCCGAACTTTGAATTGCGTATCTCGATGTTCCGCACCGCCGGATCGGTGTCGCCATCCTTGGTCACACCCGCGCCGTATTTCTTGGTGATATGGATGCCATACTTCGCCGTCTTCACCGTGCAATCACGCAGAAAAATGTTCTCGATGTAGCCGCCGCGCGCGGGGTTCGTTTTGAAACGCATCGCCATGTCCAGATCGGGACTGTCGAAGTGACAACGCTCGGCGAACACATTGCGGATGCCGCCCGCCGTCTCGCTGCCCATCGTCACGCCGCCGTGCCCGTTCTTGAACACACAATCGCGGATGACGATGTTCTCACTCGGAATGTTCACACGCCGTCCGTCCTCATCCCGACCTGACTTGATGGCGATGCAATCGTCCCCGTTGCTGAACACGCAATTCTCGATCAACACATCCGTGCAGGAATCAGGATTGCAACCATCGCTGTTCGGTCCATCCGTCTCCACCGTCACGCCACGGATCGTCACGTTCGTGCAATAAACCGGATTCAACGTCCACATCGGCGAATTAATCACGCGCACGCCTTCGATCAAAACATTTTTGCATCGCACAGGCTGAATGAAGTTGGGGCGCAGCTTGTGTCCCTCGCCAAACACGCGTTCCGTCACGGGCACATTATCCTTCGCCATCTTCACCAACGTGCGGATGTCCACGTCCCATTGCTTGATCCAGCGATGCCACACCGCGCCCTGCCCGTCCAACGTGCCTTTGCCTGTAATCGCGATGTCCGTCTGCTCGAACGCGTAGATCGGCGGGGAATAATTCATCAGTTCGATGCACTCGAATCGCGTGAACACCACCGGCATGTAAGCCGCCGTGTTCGTCGTGAACCGGATGGTTGAACCGTCCTTCAGATGAAGGTTCACCCCGCTCCTGAGATGGATCGGGCCGCTGAGATAAATTCCCGCAGGCACGACCACGCGTCCGCCGCCTGAGTCGTGGCAAGCCTGGATCGCAGATTTGAACGCTTGAGTGTTATCAACCTCGCCACCGGCCACCGCGCCGAACTTGGCCACGTCAAAGTCCCGCGCAGGAAACACAGGCGGCTTGATGCGGGCGACAATGCGATCCGCCATCTTCCACGCATCGGAAGGCGGACGGGGCGATTCATTCAGAGCGCAGCATCCAACAAGGCCAGATAGGACAAACACGGACAAGACACCGACAGCAAATTTGAGTTTCATGTCGCGAGTTTATTCGCCGCTGCCAATCTGCAAAGCTCCAACACTTGCAGAGGCGAGTGAGATTTCTGCAAGAAGCCCTCGATCAAGGGGTGATTGAACCCGAACCCCACAGTGGAAGCAGAGAGGCGCGATGAGTTGTAGCGGCAGGCATCCCTGCCTGCCGTAGAGGGCGCGCATCCTTGCCGCCCGGAAAGGGGCGTGGATTTCTGTACGTCTCCCGACTCACCTGTGTCGTGCGTTGCTCGTGTAATTCTTTCCGCCGGGCAGGGATGCCCGGCTCTACGGCAGGCAAGGATGCCCGCCGCTACTTCGGAAGTCGTTGTTGAAAACAAAAAAGGCGCAGACCTAAGTCTGCGCCTTTGAGGAAGATGATTGAGATCAGGCTTTGCGGCGGCGCAACAGCGCAGCACCCGCACCGATGGCTACGAGGGCGAGGGTTGTGGGTTCGGGAACAGCCGGGAACAATCCAATGCCACGGAAAGCCGTATTTGCACCAGCGGTAGCGAGCGTTGAGAACGAACCCGCGTTGATCGTCGCATTGTAACCTGAAGCGTCAGCAAAGCTGAACAATGACCCTGCACTGGTGAGATACAAATTCACCGTCCCACCAGAAGCATAGCCAGCAAGATTTGCAGCACTGCTTGCCGCAACTGACCCACTAGCAGTCCAGTTCACTCCATCGAAGGTGTATTTGCGGAGCAGGTTTTCAACTGTGCTCAACGCGTACATCGTATCATCTCCAGCCACACCTG
>JANNAO010000082.1:0-19793 GCA_031384405.1 Verrucomicrobiota bacterium
CGGTGGTGTTGGTGAACCAGACGTTGTCCACATAGAGGCGCGAGCTGGTGGCACGGATGTTTGAGGAATTGGCCCCGTCCACGTCGCAGTAGGCGAAGCGCGATTCGTTGGTGCCGCCGTTGACGAGGATGCGTGTCCACGCGCTGGCGGGATTGTTCCGGGCGAAACGAATGCGGTTCGTCTCGTTGCCCTCGGCGATGAGGCGGCCGTTCACCGTGATGGTGACGCCGGGATTGACCAGCACGGTGACGCCCGGCTCGATGGTGAGCGTGGCTCCGGTGGCAATGGTGAGGGCGGAGCAGACTTGGTGCGGGCTGTCGGCGAGCGTCCAGTTGGTGCTGGCGGCGATGTTGCCGCCGACGCAGCCGGGTGGATTCACGACCGCCGTGCCCAGCACGAGGTTGGCAATGAGCGAGAAATCGCTGCTGCCAAGGCTCTCGTTCAGGCCGATCACAGCCAGGATGTGGTCGCCGGGCGGCAACAACTCGGAGGCGAGGCCCAGATCGTTCGTGGCAGGCGGACTGGCGCCCGTGCCGCCGCCGCTGGCTTCGTGAGTCGAGCTGGCCCGGCCGTCGAACGGCGGCTCAGTGCCGGGCGCGCCATTCAGGATGTTCGCGCTGCGCGCGACCTCCACGCCGTCGAGATACGCCACATACGCGTCGTCGTAGTCCACGATCAACCGTGCGATGAGCGAGGTGGAAATCGGCGCGGCGACGTTGAACGTCTGCCGGATATAAACCGTGGTGCAGCGATTCTGAATCCCATTGGTGGTGGCGTCATCGCCGTCGGCATAGCCGAATCCGCCCGGACCCGAAAGCCATGCGGTCGGAAGCGAGGCCTCGGGGGCCGTCTTCCAATCCGGTGGCGGAGCGTTG
Source organism: Verrucomicrobiota bacterium (assembly GCA_031384405.1). GTDB lineage: Bacteria > Verrucomicrobiota > Verrucomicrobiia > Limisphaerales > JADLHS01 > JADLHS01. Next base: position 876 of record JANNAO010000082.1, read on the forward strand.
GTGCCGGGGAAATAGCGCCAGAGATTCGTATGGGCGACCAGCGCCGGGAGCGGCGGCTCGCGCAGGCTGAGGTCCGCAATGAGGGAAAGGTCGGTGCTCGTGGCATTCTCATTGAGGCCCATCACCGCGAGAACGTGGACCCCCGGCTCCAGCCGAGAGCCAACGGCGCCGAGGCTGAACGCTGTCGGTGCCGCGCCACCCCCGCCGGAGGCTTCGTGCGCGCTCAACGCATTGGTGGCGTAAGACGGCTCGGTGCCCGCCGCGCCGGGCGCGCGGTCGCGGCGCAATTCCACGCCGTCGAGCCAGGCCACGAAGCCGTCATCCCAGTCCATCGTGAGGATGAGATGCAGATTGGTGTCCACGGGCGAAGCGACGGTGAATTCGCGTCGGATGAAAATCGTGGTGTAATTGCTCCGCATGTCCGAGAGCACGGTCGCGTCGTCGTTGTCGGCGTAGCCAAAGCCGCCGGGGCCGGTAAGCCATGTCGCATCCAGCGCGGCGTCAGCGCCAGTTTTCCAGTCGGCTTGCGGGGCGTTGGTGCCCTTGTGATAGCGCCACGCGTCGCCACGATTGACGAGCGGGATATCGGCAGCCTGAAGAGAAATGAGGGTCATCGCGGCGCAATACACCGCCGCGAGGAGTTTCTGGAAGGAGTTCATTGTATATCTTATGCCATAGATCGGCCCGTGCATCAACGCGTTTGACGCTTTCCGCGGGGATTTGAGATCGGGCTTCGACATCGGCACCAAGGTATCGACGCTCGGGCCAGGAGCGTGAGTATGGATTGGGTGCAAAACAGAAGGGGCAGGCCGAAGCCTGCCCCAAAAGATTTTCCAGGGCCCGGTTACGCCTTCTCCTCGGGGATCCGCATCCCGTAGAACGAGCGATAGACGAAGCACAGCGCGACGATCAAGAACACGGTACCGATGGCGGTCTTGGTGGTCTGATCCTTCATCATTACCGCAATCTCCACGGCGAGCAGGCCGAAGAGCGTGGTGAACTTGATCACCGGATTCAGCGACACGCTCGACGTGTCCTTGAACGGATCGCCCACCGTGTCGCCGACGACGGTCGCGTCGTGGAGCGGCGTGCCTTTCTGGCGGAGGTCCACCTCGACGATCTTCTTGGCGTTGTCCCACGCGCCGCCGGCGTTGGCCATGAAGATGGCCTGGAACAAGCCGAAGAACGCCAGCGCGATCAGGTAGCCGATGAAGAAATACGGATCGAAGAACGGCAGCCCGAGCGCGAACATGAACACCACGATGAAGATGTTCCACATGCCCTTCTGCGCATAGACGGTGCAAATCTCGACGACTTTTTTCGAGTCGGCGATGGAGGCGGTGGCGCTGTCGAGCTTGATGTTGTTCTTGATGAACACCACCGCGCGATACGCACCGGTGACGACGGCCTGCGTGCTTGCGCCGGTGAACCAATAAATCACCGAGCCACCCATGATGAGACCGAGGATGATCTCCGGTTGCACAATGCTCAACGCACCGACGACTTCTTTGAACGGCCCCGCGATGCCAGATGCCACCTGCTCTTCATACAATCCCTGCAAGAGCATGATGATGCCAAATACCATCGTCGTGGCTCCGACGACTGCCGTGCCGATCAGCACAGGCTTGGCGGTAGCCTTGAAGGTGTTGCCTGCGCCATCGCCTTTTTCGAGTTGATGCTTGGCGTTCTCAAAGTCCGCGTCGAAACCAAAATCGCGTTTGATCTCGGCCTTGATGTCTTTGCGCGCTTCGATCTGACTGAGTTCATAAACTGATTGGGCGTTGTCCGTCACAGGTCCGTAGCTGTCCACAGCAATCGTCACCGGCCCCATCCCGAGGAATCCGAACGCCACGAGACCGAACGCAAAGATCGGCGCAGCGAACGCGAACTTCGCAGGCATCAGTGCCATCACCGCTGGATTCTGCGAGAAGTAATACGACACGTACATCAGAGCCATGATGCAAAGTCCCATCCAGAACGCGGAAAAATTTCCTGCCACAAAACCGGAGAGGATGTTCAGCGACGCACCGCCATGCTTGGAACAGTTCGTCACTTCGCGGACGTGCCGCGAGCTGGTGCTGACGAAGACCTTGGTGAACTCCGGGATCAGCGCGCCTGCCACCGTGCCGCAACTGATGATGACGGATAACACCCACCAGAGCGCGGGTTGCGCCGTGCCGCTACCGTCTGTGAAATCGCCCAGCAACATTTTACTGGCGATGAAAGTGATCGCGATGGACACCGCCGAGGTGATCCAAACGAGGTGCGTGAGCGGGGCTTCAAAATCAAAATCTTTTTTGTCACCGAACATCGCCTTGCTGAGAACTTCGTTGCCAAAGTAAGACGCGAGCGAGGTCACGATCATCAACGCGCGCATTACAAACAACCAAATGATCAACACACCGCAAACCGCCGGACTCGCCGCCAACGCCAGCGCGAGGAACGCGATCAACGCCACTCCCGTCACGCCATAAGTCTCGAAACCGTCCGCCGTCGGGCCGACCGAATCGCCTGCATTATCGCCTGTGCAGTCCGCGATCACGCCGGGATTCTTCGGATCATCTTCGGGCAATTTGAAAACGATCTTCATCAGGTCGCTGCCGATGTCGGCGATCTTGGTGAAGATGCCGCCGCAAATGCGCAGCACCGATGCGCCAAGAGATTCGCCGATGGCGAACCCGATGAAGCATGGCCCGACGAGCGATTTGTCCGGGATGAACATCAGGATGCAGATCATGAAGAACAGTTCCACGCAGACGAGCAGCAGGCCGACGCTCATGCCGGAGCGCAGCGGGATGCAGAGCGTGGCGAACGGATTGCCTTTGAGCGCGGAAAACGCGGTGCGGGAGTTGGCCACGGTGTTGATGCGGATGCCGAACCACGCCACACCGTAACTGCCGAGAATGCCGAGCACGGATGAAAGCAGGATGACAATCACGTTAAACGCAACGCGACTGCCCGGCACAGCCGAGCCATCTGGATTCTTGTGTTCGGTCAGAAAACCGAAGTAGTAAATCATGCACGCCGCGATGAGCACCCAAAGGATGGCGAGAAATTTTCCCTGCGTGAACAGATACGTTTTGCACGTTTCCCAGATGGTGTTGGACACGCTGGCCATGCTGGAATGAACCGGCAGATTTTTCGTCTGCACGTATTGCCAGAGTCCGAACGCCGCGCCGATGAGGCAGATGACGAGACCGAGGTTCATCAACTGCGGGCCGGTGATGCCGCCGAGTCCGGCAAACTTCACGGTACTCAAGTCAGGGATTTTTATGTTTGCTTCGCTGGCACTCGCACAAAACGTCAGCCCGATGGTGAATAGAAGGGTAAGGACCAGGAACCTGTTGGTTTTAGTTTTCATGGTTGTGAGGCGAATATGGGAAAGCCCCCGGCAGAAGCCAATCCAATTTTTATGACAAGTTTTCACCGAATTATTAAGGAGGGCGGATTCAAGCGGCCAGCGCAAGGGGGTCGGTCGGGTGAAAGATGTCATGAGGGGTTTGGTGGGCAAGGCAGCAGCCTCGGCGGACGAAGCGATACGCACCATCAGAGTTGGTGAAAGGCGAGTAGTCATCCACCCTACAAAACCAGAATCAGAGAGACGTGTTTAGCAAGGTTCTTCGCTGTATTCAGTGGAGCCGCGAATCGGCGAAAGGCTGGCAATGTGAACTCCCTCGCCCCATCCGATGGGGCGAGGGAGTTCACAAGCACCGCTATTGCGCTCTGGAAGATTATGGTTGCTTGGCTCCACCGAAAACAGCGACGAACCTTTAGCAAAAATTTTTCACCCTGACCCAAACCATTTCCACCACTGAAAAGAAAAATTCTGTTCCGACAACAGAGGATTCCAATTTGCTGCGGGAGCAAGGCGTGATAAAAGAATGTCGTGCCGCCACGCAACCCAACAGAAAAAGGATTCACCTTGATCGAGTTGCTTGTGGTCATCGCCATCATCGCGATCTTGGCGGCTCTGTTATTGCCCTCGCTTTCCAAGGCGAAGGCCAAGGCGTATCGCGTGCAGTGCATCAGCAACTTGAAACAGATCGCTCTCGGCTCGCTGCTTTACGCCGATGACAACGACGGGCGATTTGCTGGTAACGGTTATTTGCCGACGATCCCGGACGGTGCTGTGCGTTTCTGGGCGATGGGGCGGCAGCACACCCACACGGAGGCATTTCACAATTCCAGCTACTTGACCGATCCGAAGTATTCGCAGTTTGCCGACTACATCCGGTCGGCGGGAGTTTATCGGTGTCCGGCAGACAAATCTGTGCTGACTCACGCCGGAGTCACTGCGCCGCGCGTGCGGACTTACTCGTTGAATGCTTATTTCAACTGGCAATCTCCCGCAGGCGACAGCCCGATCGAAACCAATTACGTTTTTTTTCAAAAGACCTCGAACCTCGCAGCGGTCAACCCTTCGGATATTTTTACGTTCATAGACACCGCGCCGCTCATCGTCTGCAACGCAGGTTTCAAAGTGTATCAGTCCGCCGGCGTTTTCTATCATCGCCCGTCTGTCGAACATGAAAGCGTGGGCGTGATGGCGTTTGCCGATGGCCGTGTGGACATCCAACGCTGGCGCGATCCTGACACCATCCGGCTCGCTCGCGATGCTGGCACAACGGGTGACGGAAATCATCTGGTCTTCGGCATGGGTGGCAACACTGATCTCAAGTGGCTTCGCGAACACTCCACTGAATTGAAGTAGTGCCCCTCCTCTTATTTTTACGATGAAGAAACTCATCTCACTTCCCATCGCTCTCACCATCGCCGGTTCGGACAGTGGCGGCGGCGCAGGAATTCAGGCGGACTTGAAAACATTCACCGCGCTCATCTGTCATGGCGCGACCGCCATCACCTGTGTCACCGCGCAAAATCCAAAAGGAGTGACCGGTATCCAAGCCATTCGCGCAGACATGGTGAGCAAGCAGATTGAAGCCGTGTTCGCAGAACTCCCGCCGCGCGCTGCGAAGACCGGCATGTTGTTCTCGGCAGAAATCATCCGCGTTGTCGCCGAGTTCTTCGCACACGGGAAACGTCCGCCCCTCGTGGTGGACCCGGTGATGATTGCGACGAGTGGGGCGGCACTGCTGAAACATTCGGCGATCCTTGTGCTAAAACGTGAGTTGTTACCGCTTGCCACGCTCGTCACGCCAAATCTGGACGAGGCGGAACTTCTGGTCGGCAGAAAACTTTCGTCCGTCGAACACTTGAAACACGCTGCGGTGGAATTGTTCGAGCGACACGGCTGCGCTGTCCTTGTCAAAGGCGGACATCTCAAGATTCGCGCCGAGGCGATTGATGTGTTTTACGATGGGCGGATGATGTGCGAGTTGAGGGCGCAGAGAGTTCGTGGGGTTTCCACGCACGGCACGGGCTGCACTTACTCCGCCGCCGTCGCAGCCCATCTCGCGCACGGAAGGAAACTGTTCGACGCTGTCCAACTGGCCAAGGCATTCATCACCACGGCGATTTCAGAAAGCTACACAGCGGGGAAACATCCGGTGTTGAACCATCAGGCAGACGGTCTCGGGCTGTAGCGTCGGCCATCCTTGGCCGTCGTAGAGGGCGTGCATCCTTGCCGCCCGGAGAAAACGTGAATACTTCGATGCCTAATTTTCTGCGAGGGCGATTTCCGCCGGGCTGGAAGCCCGGCTCTACGTCAGGCACGGATGCCTGACGCTACGCCGATCGCCGCCTCTGGGTGCACCTCAACTCACAAACAAAAGATCGTCAATTTCTTCGGCCCGTGGGCGCCGAGGACGAGGATGCGTTCGATGTCTCCCGTGCGGCTTGGTCCAGTGATAAACGAAATCATGCTGGGATAACTCGCGCCGTAAGTTTTCTTCACAAGAGCAAACGCCGCTGGCAAGTCAGCCACCATTTGTTCCCGTCGCGCGATGACCACATGATGCGGCGGCAAACAGGACAACGCCCGCCCGCCCGAACTGCGACTCGTCACCAGCACTGTGCCCGTCTGCGCGATCAATGCATCGCACTCCGAGATTCCGACGTCGCACTGCTCCATCTCGTGTTTATCGTAGCCGTCGTCAGTGACAAGCGTCGGTAAGCCGAGTCCGGCTGCGTGAGTTTGTGCGAGCGGACTCTTATGCGTCGCCACGCGCTGCCATTTTTCTGTGTCACGCAATGCACGCAATTCCGCCGTGAGTTCGCCCGCGTCTTTGACTAGCTTGAACGTCACCTTAAGATCGCTGGCATTTTTGGCGAACAACGCAAATCGCTCATCCTCGCTCGCACCGACAGGCGGCATCACGCCGCGATGCTCCGCCGTCGTGGGCAACCCGTGTCCGTGATGCGCGTGGGCTTTGAGCGTCAACGCTTCCTTGATTAGGGTTAAAATATTTTCGCGTTCGCTCATGGTTCTAGTTGTAGGAGACGACGTGAGGAGACTCAAAGTAAATGGTGTAACGACCGCCCTCACCCTGGCCCTCTCCCCCAGGAGAGGGAATAGCTTGCGAGTGCTCTCGGTAATTTGTGATCGCTTCGCGCGAATCCAGCCGCAGGTTCACGAGCGAGACGGCATACGATTCTCCCTCTCCCCGGGGGAGAGGGCCGGGGTGAGGGCGAGCGTTGCACAAATCATTTGCCACAGTCAGATTCATTTTCCCTGCTCCTTCCACCACTCACGGAAACTCTGTTTCGCAATTGGCGGCAAGTCGCGCGTCTTCGTCCACGCGTGCGCCGGATCAACCACGCTTCCATTCACCAAGCCGCGCAGTTTCATTCCGATGCGACTCAGCTTCGTCGTCAGCGACCAGAGTGCTGGTTTATTCGCGATGGGCGCGAAGAGTTTGAACGCGAGCTTTTGAAAGAAGCTTGGTTTGCCCGTCTTCGGCGCGGAGGCGTTGCGCCGGTTCTGCAACAGGTGATGATGCAAATCAATCTTCACCGGACACGTTTCTGTGCAAGCACCACAGAGCGACGACGCGTAGCTCAGATGTTTCCATTGCTGCAACCCGCGCAGATGCGGTGTGATGACCGATCCAATCGGCCCGCCATACACCGTGCCGTAAGTGTGGCCGCCGACGTTGCGGAAGATCGGGCAGACGTTCAGACACGCACCACAACGGATGCAGCCCAGCGCGTCGCGTTGCTCGGCGTCGGCGAGGAGCGTGGTGCGTTGGTTGTCGAGCAGCACGACGTGATATTCCTCCGGCCCGTCGGCCTCGCCGGGTTGACGCGGGCCGCCGTACATCGTGTTGTAACACGTCAATGCCTGGCCTGTGCCCATCACCGCGAGCATCGGCAAAAACATCGCGAGGTCTTCGAGGCGCGGCAAAATCTTTTCAATGCCGACGAGCGTGATCATCGTCTTGGGCAATGCCGCCGTGAGTCGCGCATTGCCTTCGTTCTCCGTGATTGAAATCATTCCCGTCTCGGCGATGCAAAAATTTGCGCCCGTGATGCCAACGTCGGCTTGCAGGTATTTTCCCCGCAACGCTCGACGCGCAACCATTGTGAGTGCTTCGGGGTCGTCGGAAAACGTAGTGGGGCAGGCATCTTGCCTGCCATTCCCCGCATCAACAGCGTTCGCCGACTGGACAGGCAAGATGCCCGTCCCACCAAGTTTCTCTTGGAACAAGTCCTTGATCTCGCCGCGCGTGAGGTGCATGGCGGGGAACACGAGATGATACGGCGGTTCTTTGCGAAGTTGGACGATGTATTCGCCGAGATCAGACTCGACGACTTCAAAGCCTGCGTGCTCCATCGCGTCGTTGAGATGGATTTCCTCGGACGTCATCGCCTTGGACTTCACGATGACCTTCGCCTGCTTCTCCTTCAGGATGCCGAGAATGATGTCGCGACCTTGTTGCGCGTTGCTGGCCCAATGCACCTTCGTCCCGCGTGATTCGAGCAACCGCGCGAACTCAACCAGATGCGCGTCAAGGTGATTGACCGCCTCGAACTTGGTGCGCGCCGCGAGATTCCGCGCGCCCTGCCAGTCTTGAAACCACAACTTGCGCTGGTCACGCACGACCTCGTATTTGCCCATCGCCGTCTGGATGATGCCGCGATGCCGCGTGTCCGGCGCAACCCGCCGGGCGTCTTCGTTGAAATGGGTGGCGGGCGCGCTCATGCGTTGGGAGAAAGAGTTAAATGGTTAAATGAGTGAATCGTTAAATCGGAATCCGATTCAACCATGTAACTATTTAACCATTTAACTTTTTGTTTCATTGCTACACCAAAACTTCTGCCAGATGAATCGTCTTGATCCCCTTCTTCTGCTTGTCCGCCAGACCTTGAATCTGCATCAGGCAACTCGAATCACACGAGACGATGTAATCCGCCTTTGTCTCCAATGCTGAAGTGCATTTCACTTCGCCCATCGCGGTGGAGATGGCGGGAAACTTCGCCGAGAACGTTCCGCCGAAACCGCAGCAGGTTTCTGCCGCACCCATCTCAACGAGTTCCAAACCCTTCACCTTTGCGAGCAGTTCGCGCGGCGGACGTTTGTTGTTCAACTCGCGCAGGCCGTGGCAGCCGTCGTGGAACGTGACCTTGTGCGGGAACTTCGCGCCGAGATCGGTGACACCGAGTTTGTTGACGAGAAAGTTTGAGAACTCAAAACACTTTGCCGCGACAGACTTGGCCGTCGCTTCATGCGCTGTGCCTACGAAGAGTTGCGGATAGAACACGCTCATCATCGCGCCGCACGAACCGCTGGCGATGACGACCGCGTCCGCATCTTTCAACGCCTCGATCATCGGCAACGCGATGGAGCGACTCTCATCCCAGTAGCCGGTGTTGAACGCCGGTTGGCCGCAACACGCCGGGGTTTTCGGCACGGCGACCTTGTGTCCAAGCCGCTCGAAGATTCGCACCATGCTGATGCCGACCTGCGGATACATCAGGTCAACAAAGCACGGGATGAAAAGCGATACGGTCATGGCGGGGCAGAGTTTGGGGAATGTGCGGTTCGTTGGCGACAAAAAGAAATTCCGCGAGCGCGGGCGGAATGATGGATCGCTTCTACACAGTCTTCCGCCTGCCAAGCCATCCGGGGGCGTTCACGACCCAAATTGTCCCGAAGCCGTTCTTGACGGTCATTTTCCAGTTGCTACCCTCTCCAGCCCGTTGAATCGTGGAAAACCACTGTCGGCTTTTCAATCTCAACGGTCGCAACATTACCTTTATGAACGTCACAGTCGAAAATTTGGCCCCGTGCAAGAAACTCGTCCGCATTGAAGTGGACACCACCGCCGTGGACACCGCGTTCGCCGCGATGGAGAAAAGTTTCCAGAAGGAAGCCAACATCCCCGGCTTCCGCATCGGCAAAGCTCCCATCCCCATGGTCCTAAAAAAACACGGCGACGCCATCAAGGAAGAAGTGAAGCGCAAGCTCGTTGGTGACGCTTATCGCGACGCGCTCAAGGAAAAGAATATCGAAGTGCTCGGCTATCCTGACATCGAGGAGATTCAATTCCAGCGCGGTCAATCACTGATGTTCGCCGCCACGGTGGAGACGCATCCTGAATTTGAATTGCCCGAATACAAGGGGCTGCCGATCAAACGCGACGCCAAGGAAGTGACCGAGGCGGACGTGGTGAAAGCTCTCGACATGCTCCGCGAACAACGCGCCGACTTCGCCAAAGTGGATCGCGGTCTGGCGACCGGCGACATCGCAGTGGTGAATTACTCCGGCACGAGCGATGGCAAACCCCTCACCGAAATCGCGCCCACAGCCAAAGGACTCACGGCGAATCAGGGTTTCTGGATCGAGATGAAGGAAGGCTCGTTCATCCCCGGATTCAGCGAGCAATTGCTCGGCGCGAAGGCGGGCGAGAAACGCACTGTGACCGTGGATTTCCCGGCGGATTTTGTCAGCAAAGAATTGTCCGGGCTCAAAGGCGTGTACGAAACTGAAGTCGTGGAAGTGCGCGAGAAGACCATGCCTGCGTTGGACGACGCATTCGCCAAGACGTTCGAGGCTGAGAGTTTTGAGAAGCTCCGCGAAGGCGTGCGCCGCGATCTGGAAAGCGAATTGAGCTACAAACAGAAATCCGACACACGCTCACAGGTCGTCAAAGCACTGCTCGGCAAGATCAACTTTGATCTGCCCGAAGCCGCCGTCGCCAACGAGACGCGTAACGTGGTCTATAATCTCGTCCAGGAAAATGCCAAGCGCGGCGTGCAGAAAGACGTGATCGAAAAAGAGAAGGACGCGATCTACTCCGCCGCCAACGCCAACGCCAAAGAGCGCGTGAAGCTCGCCTTCATCGTGCAAAAGATCGCCGCGAAGGAAGACATCAAGGTGTCGCAGGAGGAAGTTCTCCGCCGCATCCAGGCGATGGCGTCCATGTATCAGATTCCGCCGGACAAATTCATCAAGGATTTGCAGAAGCGCAACGGCATCGTGGAAATCTACGACCAGCTTTCCACTGAAAAAGTTCTGACGTTCCTCGAAAACAACGCCGCCGTTGAAACCGTGCCCGCCACGGCCTGATCGCGATGCTCAAGCCGGTCAAGAAAACCAAAGCCGGCAAGTCGAGCGGCTCGTTCGTGATCGTGGCGTCGCGTTACAACGCGCGCTACGTGGATGGCATGTTGAACGCCGCCGTGACGGAATTGAAACGCGCGGGAGCCAAGGTGCAAGTCGTCCGCGTCCCCGGCGCGTATGAGATTCCAGTCGTCGCCGCCAAGCTCTCAACCCTCGACCCTCGACCCTCGGCAATCATTTGCCTCGGCGTCATCCTGCGGGGTGCAACCACGCACGCCCAGCACATCGGCGAAGCTGTCAGCGATGCTTTGATGCACATCCAAGTCACGCACGGCGTTCCGGTCATCCACGAAGTTTTGCTGCTGGAGAACAAGGAACAAGCCGAAGCGCGTTGCCTGAACCTCAAGCACAATCGCGGCGTGGAAGCCGCGCAGACCGCGATGGAGATGGCGCGAGTGATGGCGGCAATTTGAAGCTGCGATGAAACGGATCGGCATCATCACCGTTCTCGTGTTGATGATCGTGCTCGGGCTTGCACTCCTCCAGCCTGCGCCTACCAACTCCCCCAAAGCACCACGGTTTGTGCCCGGCAAAACCCAACCCGTCGGAGACTACAAGTCCACTCATTACGACTGGATTGATCGCAGGCCATTCATAGATGACAAGGTCTGGATTTTTGGAATGCGGAACGGCACCAACGACTATCATTGCCTTTACGATTTGCAGGAGCGGGCGATTCTCGGAGAGTTGCACAATGGTTGGATGGAATTGGTCAACGGAGACGGCACAAAAATTTTGGCGATGGGCAGCGGTTCGTCAGCGACAAACCTAAAGGAAAAACTGCTTGAACTTCTTGAGCGGATTTCGGGCGGGAGAATCAAGCCAAACATCAATCGGACGGAGTCTTTCTGGGTGGTGAACTTGAAAGACAATTCTGCCAAGCGAGTTGGATCCGTGTCGCAGCATGCCGGATCAGGCAGCCGTTGGTACACCTCGCCAGCGTTGCGATATGGCTGCACGTCACCTACCACCGAGAATGACGCCGCTTTCGTTCTTTTCGACTTTGAGCAGGACAGCTTCACGCGGATTCCCGTGGCTGGGCGAATTCGCGGATGGTGGGATGACGAGAACATATTGCTTCAATCAGCCAATAACGACTTCGTGCTTTACGATGTTGTGAAACAAACAACCGTTGTTCTTTTTAGCGCGGAGGCTGGCCAGCAAACATTGGCTCATTTGAATTTACCGCGCGATCCGGCTGTTGGGGTGGATTCTTTCGCCAATTGGAACGGGACGACTTACGACTTCTATTTCACGGAGAGCGGCTATGAACGCAGTGGGATGCCCACTTTTCTCCTGAAAGCTGAACGCACGTCGCCCGGCCCGACGCTCAAGCTCATCAACCCAGAATTCCAATTTGAATGGAGCGGCGAACTTGATGCTCATGCCACCCATTTTTTGTATCAAGGAGAGTCGGGGATTTCAGGACATGGCGGCAACGGCGCGGTTTATCTGCGGGATTTGTCCGACGATTCCGTTCGGACTCTGGTCCCGCCAGACAACAAGGGGCAATACTCCATTCCGCGTTTCTACCGTGACGAGGTGATTTATTATCGCGACCGCGTCCTCTGGCGAATCGGATTGGACGGCAGCAATAACGTGCCGCTGTTCATGCCAACAAATTCTCAAACCAATCCTTGAGCCACAGACGTGTCGTCCCGGGAGCTATTGCAAGTGTAGGTGGAAGTTCTCGCGCTGCGAGAACTCCGCCCGCGTATCAGCGGGCGGCAGGCATAGCGCACAAGGTTGGGGCGATGCGTTGTGCCGCTGGACGCGGCACAGGTTTTCGCAGCGCGAAAACCACCACGTACAAGTCGGGCATGCGTCCCCATCTATTGTTCAAAAACAATAGCTCTTGAGCGGCCAACGGATTCAACTATTCTGGCGACGCTGAACTGCTGCGATTCAGTTCGGGTGCTTAGCTCAGTTGGTTAGAGCAACTCGTTTACACCGAGTAGGTCGGGGGTTCGAATCCCTCAGCACCCACCACTTTTCCCGTCAGTCCTGCAATAATTCCTGCACCACCGCCTCCCGCGAGGCATCCACTGCCGACCATTCGCCCAGCGGGAGAAATTTCCCGCCGCTCAAACACGCCACGCGATTCGCCCGTCGCCGCCACGGTCGCAGATCATCCGCCGTGGCCACCAACGTCATCGGCTTTGCGCCTGCGATGCGATGTCCCTTCACGAGTTCACCTAGAAATGCCAACCACCAGACCGTGTGGCGCACATCCAAGCCTGTGAGCGGACTGTCCAGCAGCAACACTTCCGGCGACAACGCCAGCGCGCGAGCGAGTCCTGCGCGTTGTTGCCAACTGCGCGCCACGTTCACCGGCGTGTTGTCCGCAAAGGGTGTCAGACCAGTCACGGTCAACAACTCCGTCACGCGCGATTCGATTTCCGTCTCGGTCAACTTGGAATGATAACGCAACGGCAGCGCGATGTTCTCCGCAATGGTCAATGAGCCGAGCAGTTGCCCGCCGTCGAACACGAATCCCAATTTCAACCGATGCGCCATGCGGGATTCCTCGAAGATCGGCATCGCTTCGCCGAGAAACGTGAACTCTCCCGCCGCCGGCGACATGATGCCGCCGGCGGTCATCAGGAAATCGCTTTTGCCGGAATGTTGCGGCGCGCCGACGACCCAGAACTCACCGGCGTGAACCGTCCAGTTCACGTCGGCGGCCACGGTGACGTTCGGATTTTTCATCGAAGCCACGGCGAGGCCGCGCATTTCGAGTGCGAGAGTTTGGGGCGGGATTGTGGCGAAGTCGTTCATCACAATGCGAGGTAGGCGATGATGAACAATGCGTCGAGCAGGACGCAGGCGATGAGGCTTTGGCCGACGGCGCGCACGGTGGCGTTGGAGATTTGATCCAGTTGCAACGGTTGCGCCAGCCCGTGATAACACGTCACGATGGCGATGATGCAGCCGAACGCGCAGGTCTTGAGTGCGAGCAAAATGAAATCCAGATACGAGAGCGCACCCGCGAGTTGATTGAAGTAATCGCCCGGTTGCAATGGCACATCCTGGACGAACGCCCACAGGTAACCGCTGCCGACCGTGCCGAGGATCAGATAGACCGTGAGCGAAAAAATCCCCACCGCCATGCCGATGACGCGCGGCACGACGAAGTAATGCACGGGATCAATGCCGAGTGCTTCGAGCGATTCCACCTCGCCCATCGCGCGTGCCGTGCCGAGTTCGACGACGCTGGCCGTGCCGACGCGCGCCAGCACGAGGAATGCGGTGAGCAACGGGCCTAGTTCACGCACGACGACGATGGCCATGATGTCCCCGAGGAAAGTATTTTCGCCACCCACCTTGGACACCCACGGTGCAGCCTGACCGATGATGAGGAAACCCATTGCCAAAGACGCGAACAGAAACATCGGCAGCAGCTTCACGCCCGCGCGGGAGATTTCACGGGCGATGAGCGGACGAATAACACCTCGCGCCACGCTGAATTTCCGCAACAACACACCGAACGTGATGAGCGCAAACGCGCCGACGCCATGAAGCGCGAGCAGGAACTTGAAGACGCGTCGCCCGAGCAGGTCAGTGTAGAAGCGCGACAACCCCGAGCGCGGTTGTTGCGCCATGAGTAGGGTTGTATCGGATTCCTGCATGGCGGCAGCGTAGCGAGGATGTGGGCGTGGTCAATTCGCGACTCGCTTTCCCTTTTCTCTTAATCCTAATCTTGATCGTAATCTTGATCCTCGGAACGGGAGATTAAGAAAACGATTACGATTACGATTACGATTACGATTACGATTACGATTAAGATTAAGATTAAGATTAAGATTAAGAACCGAAGCCGAGCGCATGGCGAAGAACATTGTCTATTTCGATCTGGAAACGCAGAAGTCCGCTGATGAAGTGGGCGGCTGGGGCAACATCAACAAGATGGGACTCAGCGTCGGCGTGACCTACAACACCGCGCAGGGCGAGTATCGCATCTACGGCGAGAAACAAGTCAACGACCTGCTCACGGAACTTCAACGCGCCGATCTCGTCGTGGGTTTCAATGTGTTGCGTTTCGATTACGAAGTGTTGCACGGCTACACGCCGTTTGATCTCACGCAATTGCCCACGCTCGACATGCTCGTGGATTTGCAAAGCATCTTGAACCATCGCCTCTCGCTCGACTCCATCGCCACGGCGACGTTTGGCGTGGAGAAGACTGCGGAAGGCTTGCAAGCCATCGAGTGGTTCAAGGAAGGCAAGATGTTGGAGATCGCGGAATACTGCTGCTACGACGTGAAGATCACCAAGCTCGTCCACGAATACGGCGTCTCCCAGCGACAACTGCATTACAACAATCGCTTCGGCAAAAAACTGACCGTGCCCGTGAAGTGGGAGATTTGAACCGGTGAACCGGGTGGGAACATTGAACATTCAACATTCAACGTTGAAGTGAGTGCCCGCTTGTGAGGACTTTAGCGTTCGGCGTTGAATGCCCGCTCGCGATTTATCGGAGTTGAATGTTGAATGTTCCCGGGGTTCGTGGGGAGGGAAACCGCTTCTCGACACCCGTATGCGTCAGCCCCGCCTTGTTGCTTCTTGTCGGCGGCGGGATTTGTGGTAAGACATTCGTTGTGAAATCGAAGTTACTCGCTTGTCTGGGATTCTTGTCGTCCGCTCTGGCGGTTGTCGCGCAAACGTCCGCATTCACTTACCAAGGTCAGTTCAGCTCGAACGGCATTCCCGCCACGGGTCAGTTTGATTTCCGGTTCACCTTGCACGACGCGCTCACGTCGGGGATTCAGATCGCCGGGCCGTTGACCAATTTCCCCGTCGGCGTGACCAATGGTTTCTTCACCACCACGCTGGATTTTGGAAGCATCCCGTTCGATGGCAACCAACGCTGGTTGGAGATCGGTGTCCGCACCAACGGCGCCGCGACTAATGCCTTCAACACGCTTGCGCCGCGCCAACAGATCACCGCCACGCCCTACGCCGTGCGCGCCGCCCAATACAGCGGGACGATCCAGACCACGAACATCACCGGCAAGATCAACGACACGAACCTCTCGGCGAATGTAGCCTTGCTGACGAACAATGTGGTGTTCACGAAAACGATCACGGCGTCCAACTTCATCGGCAGCGCGCTTGGCCTCACGAACATTTCAGCCACAAACCTCATCGGCACGATTTCCGACGCGCGGCTTTCGACAAATGTGGCGTTCATCAACACGAGCAACACGGCTTTCCTCGGCTCGATCAGTGCCACGAATTTCCACGGCGAAGGCGGCGGCTTGACGAATGTGCCGGGGCGCAAGTTCAACTCCGTTGCCATCAATACGAACATCCAGGCGTTCCCCAACTTCGGATATCTCGCCACGAATGATTCGACGCCTCCGGTGGTGACATTGCCGTTGACGGCGAACATTGACGTGGGCGAAACGATCCGCGTGTCCGCCAGCGGCGCGGCGGGTTGGATCATCGCGCAGAACACTAACCAGACGATCCTCGTGGCGAACTTGTTGAAGAACGTCGGTCTGGCGTGGCGCACGAATGCGTCGGTTCAAAATTGGAAAGCCATCAGCATCTCGCAAGACGGACAACGGATGGCGGCCGTCATCAACTCTGGTTTCATTCATGTCTCGACGAACTTCGGCGTGAACTGGGCTCAGTCGCCTGCGCCTTCTGCGGCCTGGCAAGGCGTGGCTTCCTCGGAAGATGGTCTGCGGTTGGTGGCCGTCGCGAACGGAGCACAAATAAACACGTCCGTAAATGGCGGCACGAATTGGACGCTCCGCGCTACGAGTTTGGCGTGGTCATGCGTGGCGTCATCGTGGGATGGAATGAAGCTCGTGGCCGGAGTCAACGGCGGGACGCTTTGGACTTCAGTAAATGGAGGCGCGAATTGGACTTCGCGTGATTTGTCCCGCAGTTGGAGCGGATGTGCGTCCTCCGGCGATGGCGTGAACCTCGTGGCGTGCGTGAATGGCGGACAGATTTACACCTCATCGAACAGCGGCACGAACTGGACCGCGCGCGATACGACCCGCAGTTGGAGTTGCGTGGCTTCATCGGCAGACGGCGGGACGTTGGTGGCGGGTGTCACCGGCGGATTGCTTTATCTTTCGTATGATTTCGGCGTGACGTGGAGTCCAGTCGGGCCAACGTCCACTTTGTCGTGGTCGTCCGTGGCGTGTTCGGGAGATGGCTTGCGAATGATCGCAAGCGCGAGTGGCGCACCCGGCGCGTTGTATGTCTCGCAGGACGCTGGCGCGAACTGGCAAGCGCGAAACAATCTGCCAACGCCCTCCTACACCGGCGTGGCGTGTTCCGGCGACGGCGGCACGATGGCAGCCCTAGCAATCTCCAGCCAGATATTCATCTCCTCGCAAACGTCCACGACGGTCGGTGCCGCAGGACAACTCATCGGCTCGCGACTCTCTGCGGTTGAACTGATCCACGCTGGCAACGGCGTGTTCATCCCGATCAGTTACGTGGGAAATATCCGAGCGAAATAAGCGTTGGTCGGAAGTTTTCAAGCGGGTTTGAAAACCGTGTTCTGACCATCGTCGTCGTCCTCGTCCTCGTCCTCGATTGTTCGGTGGGTTCGAGGACGATGACGAGAGCAAAACCAATCTTCAAACAGGCAACTACGCCTTGCGGATGATTTTTGCCGCCGCCCAACCCACCAGCACGAGCGCAGAGAGCACCAGCCAGTTGTGGGGTGAACCGTAAGTGCTGGGGTAATGGTTGCTGATCATGATGAACACAACCGGGATGACGATGAAAGTGTTATGCTTGGAGCGGTTCTTGGCGCGCGCGCCTTCTTCAAGGTTCGGTTCTTGACCCGCTTTCAACGCAGCCACCATGCGACGTTGCGAGGGGAGGATTCGCATCCAGACATTCGCGGCCATGATCGTGCCCATCATCGTGCCGAGTTGCAGATACGCGCCGCGACCGCTGAAGTATTTGCAACTGACCCACGCAGACAAAACGACCAGCGCATAACAGATGACCACGCCGAGCAACTCGATTTTACAGAATCGCCAAATCAAATCGTAGATGACCCACGAGCCGAGAATCATTCCCAAACTCAACCAGATCGCCGCGCCTTTGCTGATGGGCGCGTCCTCGAACTCGATCAGCTTGCCGCCGTGATAAAACATCAGGCCGAACAGGAGGATGCCCGTGATCCAAGTGATGCCCGCCTCCCATTTGAACCAATGCAGCACGCCCGGCATCATCGTCGGACGTTTTTGTTTTTCCACGAGATAGAAGCCGCCGCTGTGAACCATCCACACGTTCTTCTCGGATTTCTCGCCCGGCTTGGCGGGGTTTTCTTCCATCTCCACGAATCGTCCATCCAGCCAGGTGAAGAAAAACGTCGCGCCCACCCACATGATTCCGGCGAAGACGTGGGTCCAGCGCAGGGCCAGTTCAATCCATTCGTTTAGTTCAGGACTCATAATCAATTCGGGTTCGGTTCTTCAGTGAAGTAGCCGCGCGTCAAGGTGAGCGGATGGCGGCGCGGGTCAAGTCTCATTTCCTCCGGTGTCGCTTTTGATTTTTGCGCATTGTTGCGTGATGTGACTGGAAGTGGCCGCAGGCGATCTGCGCCAAAAGTTTTGTTACCGGAGGCGGGGAGGAGATGGGATGCAAACGAAGGTTTGAATTGCGGGAAAATAGTCTCGCATCCGCTCCGATTAATTAACAACATCCCCGTGAATTTTTCGCGGGAGAATCCCCCCGTTCGCGCATGAAAGCCAAAATCATTATCACACCCAAGAAAGCCGTGCTTGATCCGCAGGGCATCACTGTCAAATCCGCCCTCGAACACATGGGCTACACCGGTGTCACCGGCGTCCACATCGGCAAATACATCGAGATTGATCTCGCGCCCGGCACGGACAAAGCCGCGGCCGAGAAAGCCTTGAACGACGCGGCGCACAAACTGTTGAGCAATCCGGTCATTGAAGATTACCGCTTGGAAATTACTGACTGAAATGGAAGCACCAAATTCCAAACTCCAAGCTCCAGAGAAGCTCCAAACTTCAACCTCCAAACAGATCATCCGCGTGGAGATTTTGAAGCTTGGTGCTTGGTGCTTCTCTGGATGTTGGATGTTGGAGCTTGGAGTTTTTTCCCCTTCGACTTTTTGACGACATGAACTTTTCCGTCCTCCAATTTCCCGCCAGCAACTGCGATCAAGACGCCGTCCACGCCGTCCGACTGCTTGGCCATTCCGCGCGGCTCGTCTGGCACAAGGATTCGTCGCTCGGCGACACCGACTGCGTCATCGTGCCCGGCGGTTTCAGCTACGGCGATTACCTGCGCTGCGGCGCGATCGCGCGGTTCAGTCCCGTGATGCAGGCCGTGAAACAATTCGCCGACAACGGCGGCCTCGTCCTCGGCATCTGCAACGGCTTTCAAGT
>JANNAO010000108.1:0-9896 GCA_031384405.1 Verrucomicrobiota bacterium
TCCATTTGTGTCCATTCGTGGTTTTCTCCGTTTATCGTTTGTCTCCGGCCAGCAGTTCCAGACACCGCTTCGTCTCTGCCTTGAGCTTCTCGCGATCTGTTGCGTTCAAACCTTGCGGATCGAAGCGATGGCGGTAGTGGAGTTTGAGCAGTTCGCGCAACGGTTCACGCAACGCCTCCATGCCTGCGGATTTTTCCACGCGTTGCAGCCAGACATTCAACGGCTCGGCTGAACCACGCGTCACGCCGCGAGCGGAGATTTTTTTCTCCAGTTGATAAAAATCCGAGTCCAACCCCGGCCAGCTCGCCAGAAATGCGGCGTCGGATGTTTTAGCTTTCCGTCGTGTTCGTCCGCGTCGGAACACGATCTGATACAGCAGCAGCACCATTCCCGGCAGGATGATCCAGAGCAGATAGCTGCGGATGTTGCTCTGGCCGTTGCGGAGTTTGGAAAATTCAAACACGAACCGGCTCCACGCGTCCTTGAGCCAGCGGAGCGGTGAGCGGTTCTTTTTTTCTTCTTCGATCCACGATGCGGGCGTCGTGTCGAAATCAAACCATTGTTTGTTCGCCTCATCCCAGACGAGCGTCCATGCGTGGGCATCGCTCAATCGCACCACGTAGCCGCTGCCGGATTCTTCGTGGACAGAATAGCCCGTGGCGTAGCGCGCGGGGATGTCGAGTTGCCGCAACAGCAATGCCGTGGCCGTGGCGAAGTATTCGCAATGCCCGCTGCGTGTCGTGAGCAGGAAGCGAGTGAGCGGAGTCTGATTCGTGGTGGCGGAGCGTGCCGGTGCTTGCCACAAGCTGTAAGTGAATTTGTCGGTGAAGAATTGTTGAATCAGTCGCACCTTCTCCGAGAAAGGACGACCGCGCAGGTTCAATTCATCAATCACGGCGTTCAACGCGGCTTTTTCGCTTGGCGGCACGGCGATATCTTCGTGCGTGGCGAGAAAAATAAAGCGGCGACCCTCGTCAGAAGTCTCGCCATCGGTTCGTGGCACGAAGCGGCCAAGCCCAGACTCTTCAAACAGCCGGCGTCCGCGCGTGTTTAAGTTGGTTCGCGCGGTTGGCGGCGAATCAATCGTCGCGCCCGGCCCATAAATCGCATCAAACATCACCAAGCTTGGGCCGTGCGCCAATACAGAGCCTGCGCTGTTTGTATCCACGATGAACGCATTGAGTTTTTCGAGACGTGTCACACCAGTTGGCAACGGCAGCAGGCCGGCAGCGGAGTCTTTGCTGAAACCTTCCAGATAGCACGCGATGTTGATGCGCGATGCGTTGCGTTTGTCCTGGAGCAGCGGCCAGTTGCCGCTCGGCAGTGGATGTTCTTCAGTGATGCTGGAGAAATCATCACGCGATGAACCGGCGTACCACGTCCCGCTGCGATAGAGACGATAGCTCGCCTCACGCAAATACGGTGGAATGTTCCTGGGTTTGTCCGGCTGCAAGCGGATGACGATCTGGCCGGACAGTTTCAAGTGCCCCACGAATCCGAGCGAGGTGCGATTCTGGAACGGGTCTTCCGGGCGACGGATCAAGTTGGCGAGCCATGGCGCGTTGAGGTTGGTGAGATAAGCCTGCGCCCGCGCGATGGATTGTTGACCGAAATATCCACCCGTCGCCGCCACCGCCAAGACGGCGATCCACACGGCGATGCCGTATCGGCGCGAGCGTTGTGTCCACAGCACCCACGTCAACAGCGCGCAGAACCCCCAGAAGTAAGAGTTGTCTTCCGACGGATGAAAACTCGCCGCCAGCAGCGTGGCGCAAAAGTAGGGATAGCCGACGTTGAACGCGCTCGAAGCGGGAGCGGGTTGGCCGAGCCGCTTCGCTCTGTTCAAGCGGCGTTTCAGCAAGAACGAGATGGTGGTCAGCGGAACGGACTCGCGCGTGCTGAACGTTTGCGCGGCGAGGAATGGGAAGAAGATCATGGGCAACCAGCGGATGATTTCCGCCGCAGTCTTCGCGCTGGCGTTCGTGGCAGAGCGCGTGTTGGCCGGACGCAAATCATCGAACAAGGTCGCAAAGCTCGATGGCCCATCATTGTTCGTGAACGCGAAGACAGTTGCCGCCAGCAGCACGAGCAAGCAGAACGACCACGCCTTCGAGAAATCATTCTCGGAAAAATCCCAGCGCGATCTGAACACCCTCGCGCTTTCAAGGATCACCGCCATCAACGCGCCCGGCAGGAACAAATCCGATTGCCAGCCCCAGAAGAGCAGCGTGACGCTCAAGAGAAAGGGTGGTGGTTTCATGGGGCAGGGGAAACATTCAACAACCAACATTCAACTTTCAACGCCGAAATCGCCAGCGCGCCAGCCCCACTTCTATGTTGGATGTTGAACGTTGAATGTTGAATGTTCTTCATCTCAGCACCGCCAGTTGTTCTTCGATCTTCCCGATCTCCAGTGCGATCAACTTTTCCGGCGTATCGCTCATCGGGCCGAAATCGAGCGGTTGCTTTTCGCTCGCCGCGCGAATCACCAGCACCAGCACGGGCAGGCCGAGCGCGCGGAGTTTCTCCACAAATCGTTTCCGGGTTTCGTCCCACGCGAGCATCACGCAGATGCAGCCGCTCACGGTGGAGGAATGATTCAACACGAGTTGTTCAAGCAGGTCGAAGGTTTGTCCGGTCGCCGGCTGAACCGAGGCGAGAATTTCCAACATCTGATCCGCGTGTGCGACGCCGCGTCCCGCCGTGAAGCAATACGCCTCCGGCCCGACGAACAACAGATCGAGCAACGATTCCTGCGTGAGCACCGTGCAGGCAAACGATGCCGCCACGGATACCGCTTCTTCAAACGCATCGCTATGCGGACGCGGCGTGAACGTGTCCAACACCAGCGCGTGACGCACAAAGAATTCATCCTCGAACTCCTTCACGATGGGTTTGCCGATGCGCGCCCAACTGCGCCAATGAATGTGACGTGGTGGATCGCCCCGGCGATAATCCCGCAACGAAACAAACTCGTCGCTCTGCCCGATGTTCGACGCCATCGCCACGCCGCCTTGTTGATATTTCATCGCGCCGGGCAGCGCGATGGGCGGGATGGCGTAACGCTTCGGCAACACGAGCAGCGATTGCGGCAACGCCTGTTTCCGCAGCGCGCGGAAAATGTTCATCGGATCAGGCCGCGCAAACGTGACGCCCGTGAACCGCACCACGCCGCGTCGCAGCGGTGCGAGTTCAATGGCAAGATCGCCTTCCTGTTGCGGGATCAAATCGGGAACGCGCGCCTCTTTGACCACGGCCATCTTGAACGGCGACGTGAAATTACGTTTGTCGAAACGGAACGGGCGGACGTGTTTGTCTTCGTCGAGTTTGTATTCCTTCCACTGCTTGAAGCTGGGTCGCGGGTCAACGAGGTCTTCCATGATCGTGAGGCTGGCCTGATTTTTGCGCGTGAGATTTTTGATCGAGACGCGATACGTGATCGGATGCCCCGCCGTGACGACGCGTGGAAGATGGCGTTCGATTTGAAATCTCGTGCGGAAACCAAACGCGAACATCACCGAGATCAGCAGCAGTCCAAACAACGGGATGAACGCCTGATAGCCGACCGCGCTCTCCGCATCCAACCCGCTGAACAACGCCACGATCACCGCTCCGATCATCGCCTGTCCGAGGACGGTGAACCGCCGCTTCGTCCAGAACGTTGACCAAGTGATCAGGCGATACACGCGGTAAAGCAGATGGAGGAAGAGGATCATGCGGCATCACTCCCGCCTTCACGCAGGCACTTTGATTTTCTTCACCACATCCTCCACCACGCCGCGCGCGGTGAGGCCGGAGAAACGCGCCTGCGGTTGCATCACGAGACGATGCGCGATGACCGGCACGGCGAGTTCCTGAATCTGCTCAGGCGTCACAAATTCCAGTCCGTCAAACAACGCGAGCGCCTGCGCCGCCTTCATCAATGCGATAGAGGCGCGCGGGCTGGCGCCGAGTTGAACACCATTCGCCGAACGCGTCGCGCCGACGAGATCAACGACGTAACGCTTGAGTTCGTCGCTGATGCGGATGTTCTGCGCGGCGTGCTTGAGTGCCGTCACGTCCGCCAGCGTGACACAGGACGCAAGCGCATCGAGCGGATGATTGTTCGCCTGAGCGGTGAGGACGGCGACCTCATCTGCTGGTTGCACGTAGCCGAGCGTGAATTGCATCGCGAACCGATCCATCTGCGCTTCCGGCAACGGATACGTGCCGCGAAACTCAACGGGATTCTGCGTGGCGATGACGAAGAACAAGTCGGCCAGATTGCGCCGCTCGCCATCCACGCTCACCTGACCTTCACCCATCGCTTCGAGGAGCGCGGATTGAGTGCGAGGCGAGGCGCGGTTGATTTCGTCTGCGAGCAGGATGTTGGTGAAGATCGGCCCTTCGTGGAAATGGAACTGCTGATCAAGCTGGTTGAAGATCGCCACGCCGAGAATATCCGACGGCAACAAGTCCGGCGTGAACTGAACGCGTTTGAACTTTGCGTCCACGGAGCGGGCGAGTGCCTTTGCGAGTGTGGTCTTGCCCGTGCCGGGAAAATCTTCGAGCAACACATGCCCACCGCTGGCGAGCGCGGCGAGAAGTTTGCGCGTGGGCGCGGCGTGACCCTGCATGACACGGCTGATGTTGGTGGCAATTTTCTGGAAGACCTCGCGTGCGGCGGATGGATTCATCGTTAAGTTAGACAGCGGTGTAGGTAAAAAGTTTCGGGTTAAGTTCTTCAAATCATCGAGAGAATCATCCCCACAACTGCCGATCAAGTGAGCGCAGTTGGATCGCCTCGCTGACGTGGTCAGAGGTGATCGTTTCCGAACTCGCGAGGTCGGCGATGGTGCGGGAGACTTTCAGGATGCGGTCGTAGGCGCGGGCACTGAGGTTGTAATCCGCCATCGCGTTCATGAGCAATTCCTTGGTCGTCTCGTCGAGCGCGCAGTATTCCTTGATCTCCTTCGATCCCATGCGCGCGTTGCAGGTGATCTTGGGTTTCGCGGCGAAACGCGTTTGCTGAATTTTTCGCGCAGCGATGACGCGCTCGCGGATTTGTGCGGAGGTTTCGCCGACCTTGTCGCCGGTCATCTCCCGGAACTTCACCGCCGGAACTTCCACATGCAGATCAATGCGATCCAACAACGGCCCGGAAATACGACCGAGATAATTCTGAATCTCGCGCGGTGAACTCTTGCTCTCATGCGGCATCTTGCCGTCGGGCGTGGGATTCATCGCTGCGACCAACATGAACTGCGACGGAAACGTCATCGTGCCCGCCGCGCGCGAGATCGTGACTTTGCCATCCTCCAACGGCTGCCGCATCGTCTCCAGCACGCTGCGCTTGAACTCCGGCAATTCATCGAGGAACAACACACCATGATGCGCGAGAGAGATTTCGCCCGGCGTGGGATTGATATTGCCGCCCAGCAAGCCCGCATCGCTCGCGGTGTGATGCGGAGAACGGAACGGTCTGCGCGTGATCAACCCCAGTCCCGTCGGCAGCAAGCCGACGATGCTGTGAATCTTCGTCGTCTCCAACGCTTCCTCCAGCGTGAGCGGCGGAAGGATCGTGGCGAGCCGCTTTGCCAGCATGGATTTTCCCGTGCCGGGCGGGCCGATGAGCAAAACATTGTGCCCGCCTGCCGCTGCGATCTCCAACGAGCGCTTCACGGATTCCTGGCCTTTGACATCCGCAAAATCTACGTCGTCGTCCAGCGGGTGATCGAAAATTTTCGCGATGTCCACGCGCGTGGGCTTGATCGTGATCTGGCCTTCGAGAAAGTTCGTGGCCTCGCGGAGGTTTTGAATCGGAATGACTTGCAAGCCAGCGACCACCGCCGCTTCCGCCGCGTTCTCGGCGGGGACAAGCACGCCGACCTTGCCGTCCTGCTTGGCGCGGATGGCGATGGGTAAAACGCCTTTGCACGGACGCACCGCGCCGGTGAGAGCGAGTTCACCCACGCAGACGAAGTTGTCGAGTTGATCCGTTTCGATTTGCTCGCTCGCCGCCAACATTCCGAGCGCGATGGGAAGATCGAAGCTCGGCCCTTCTTTCTTCACGTCAGCAGGCGCGAGATTGATGGTGGTGCGACCGTAGGAAAATTTGAACCCGGAACTGTTGAGCGCGGTGGTGACGCGGTCGCGGGATTCTTTCACTGCCGCATCCGGCAATCCGACGATCACGATGAGGGTGTCGCCATAACCCGCGCTGACCTCGACTTCGATGGGATACGCTTCGATGCCGGTGACGGCGGCGGAACAAACGCGGGCTAACATGCGCGGAATGTTCGTGAAGCGAGCGGCTGGGCGCAATGGGATTTTTGCGCGGCAAGTAGTGTTTGCCGGGAGGAAACGGTGTGATACCGTCTGGCTGTGATTCGCCTGACACGAATCAAACGATTATGGTCGAAGTCACCATCAAACTACCTGACGCATTGGCTTGCGCATTTGGCGCAACGCCTGAAGCCCGCGCACAACGCCTGACACAGGATGTCGCGATTGAGGAATATCGCGCGGGTCGAGTGTCGCAACGTCAGGTCGGCGAAATGCTCGGCTTGGATTACTGGCAGACTGAACGCTTCCTCGCCGAACACAACGTGGCTTTGAATTACTCCTGCGCCGACTTGCAGTCGGATCGCGCCACGTTGGATGAACTGCTTCCCCGCAAGTGAGTGCGGTCGTCTCCGACACGTCGCCGTTGCATTATCTCGTCGCGAGTGAGGCGATTGAAATTCTGCCCGCGCTGTTTCAGGAAGTGTTGATCCCACCCACGGTTCATCTTGAACTCCAACATCAGAAAACTCCCGCGCGCGTTCGCGAATGGGCGCAACAACTTCCTGCCTGGGTCAAAGTCCAATCGCCGTCTGTGATAGATGATTCTTTGAACGTGGATCAAGGCGAGAAGGAAGCCATCTGCCTTGCGCGTGAAGTAAAAGCGGTGGCGATTCTCATGGATGACCGGAAAGGTCGCGCCGAAGCCGTGCGCTGTGGACTGCGTGTTGCGGGCACGATTGGATTGTTGGAAGCGGCAGCGAATCGCGGCTTGGTTAATTTTGCCGCAGTCATCCAACGTTTGCGCCAAACCAACGCACGATTGGATGAAGAAGTGATTCAGGCGGCGTTGGCCAGAGTCCGTTCCCTCTAAATCACACCTCACAGCCGGGAATTTATTTCGAGGGCTGGCGGAATGGGATTTTGTTGGAAAGGAAAAATCAGGCCGGAGAGTCGCGCCGGTTCAGCGGTCTTGATTTCCAAACCGAGGCAAGGCCGCAGCCGAATAGTGCCAGCCCCACTAACACAATAGCTGCGCCAAGCGGACGGTGGCGACGAATTGGTGTTTTCGCTGGAACAGCGTGATTGATAATTTCCACCGGGCAGTAGCGGAGCGGGTAGTTCAAATCTATTTCCTCGATATTCATTTTGCGAGTGATCAGTCGCCGCACGTCGTTCAGACGCTCCAAATTCATTTTCGCATCCCAATACTTAGGAAAGTTCGTTCGCACGCTGGCCGATTCAACTTCAGCGTCGGGAATGCTTAACTCTTTCCTCAATCGTTGGAGTTCTTCTTTGGCTGCTTTGATTTTCTCATCCTCTATTTTGATCCGTGTTTGCAATGCCTCGATGCCCCCTTGAGCAAGTCGCTGCCGAGTTCCGTTTCGCCAGTCCCGATAGACCTCTGCGACGGTGTTTGCAACAAGGGCAGACTCGGCAGCGTCATCGCTTAAAAAGACAACCTCAAAGAGCGTCGTGTTTGTGTTTGGAGCTTGGATGACTTGCAGTCGGTATTGCAGCAAGCTGACAATCTCTGCGGTTTTTATTTTCCCCTTGGTGAAATACTTCCAGCCTTGCTCCGCAGGAAGGTTGCCCTCGTTGGCTAATTTCTTGTCCCACTTTTCACGAAGTTCGAGCCGATAGACGACGTTGCTCAAGATCGTTTCTGAGAGCAGAACTTCCTTTGATGTCTCGAATGCGTCGCCAAATTCACCACTGTCACCAATGAAGTTCGCTGGCTCTTGAAGCCTCACTGACGCCTTGAACATATCCTTCTGGGCTAGCTCATAAACTCCAACGGCCATCAGCACGAGGCCGATTCCCATCAAGACGAAACCCAAGGTGCGTTGGCGGATGTTCTTCATGTTTGGTTCAGCGAGTTGAGCGCGGGCGATTGTGAGCTTTGACCCGAACCGATGACAATCGTTCACTGATGAGAAGTTTTTTTGACGATTCCGCCGTTTTCTGCGTCAATGGATGTTCGAGACTATGGCTAACGACGAAAAATCTGGCGGAATGAAGTGGGCGATCATCGGAATCGTGCTGATCGCGGCGGTGGGCGCGGGCTTCTGGCTGTTCAAGAAGAAGGGCGATGCCGCGCCGGAATTCATCACCAGCCGGGTCGTGCGCACGAACATCACACAGGCGGTCATGGCCACGGGCACGTTGAATCCCGTGCTGAATGTCCAGGTGGGCAGCCAGATTTCCGGCATCATCCAACACCTGTACGCGGATTTTAATTCGCAGGTGAAGTCCAACCAAGTCATCGCGCAGCTTGATCCGGCGACATATCGCGCCAATGTCAATTCCGCCGAGGGCGAACTCGCGAACGCCCACGCCTCGCTCGAACTCGCGCAGATCAACGCCCGCCGCGCGGCGGAATTGCTCAAGGACAAACTCATCTCCCAATCCGAGTCCGATCAGAGCCTGGCCACGTTGCATCAGGCGGAGGCGCAGGTGAAAATCCGCACCGCGTCGCTGGAGCGTGCGAACGTGGACCTGGGGCGCTGCACGATTTACGCTCCGGTGGACGGTGTCGTGATTGATCGCAAGGTGGATGTGGGGCAGACCGTGGCGGCGAGTTTGAGCGCGCCGGTGTTGTTCCAGATCGCAAATGACATGACCAAGATGCGGATCAACGCTGCGGTGGCGGAGATTGATGTCGGCAACGTGAAGGAAGGGCAAGATGTGGAATTCATCGTGGATGCGTTTCGTCCCCGGAAATTTTCCGGCAAGGTCACACAAGTCCGCAACGCGCCCATCGTCGTCCAGAACGTGGTGACGTATGACGCGATCATCGAGGTGGACAACGGCGATCTCAAACTTAAGCCGGGCATGACGGCGGCGGAGGTTTCCATCATCACGGAGCGACGTGAAAACGTGTTGGCTGTGGTGAACTCGGTGTTGCGTTTCAAATTGCCGGAGCAGTTCGCGCCGAAACAGGGAACGAACGCCACCGTCCAAGTTGCCGCCGTGTCGCCACCGCCAGCGGACAGCGGCGAAGGCAGACAGCGCGGCGGTGGAAGCGGGGAGCGTCGTCGTGGCGGTGGCGAACGCCGGGAGCGCGGGCCCGGCGAAGCGCGCCCGCAGCGAACGATCTACACGCTGTCGGTTGATCCCACCAAAGCGACTCCTGATGATTTGAAACCCAACACGGTGAAGCTCGGCATCTCGGACAGCCGCTTCACCGAAGTGCTGGAAGGTTTGAATGAAGGCGAAGTCATCGTGACGGGCGTGATCACTTCCGCTACAAACGCTACGCCGGTGAACAATCCGTTCGGCGGCGGTTTCCCAAGAAGGTAAGCATGACTGATTCGCTTCAACTGATCTCCCGGAGCGCGGGCGGTCCCTCGCCCGCAGCACTCACGCCTTGCGGGGCGTTATCGCATCATCCAGAGATCCTCTCTCCGTCCACGCACTGCGGACGGTCTCCGTCCGCGCTCCATTAAATGAACGCCGTCATTCAACTGGATGAAATCCAGAAGACCTACCACACCGGCGAGGTGGACGTGCGCGCCGTGCGCGGCGTCTCGCTTACGATCCAGCGCGGGGAGTTCGTCGCCATCATGGGCGCGAGCGGTTCAGGAAAATCCACGATGATGAACATCATCGGCTGTCTGGATCGGGCCACGGGC
>JANNAO010000131.1:0-8530 GCA_031384405.1 Verrucomicrobiota bacterium
CCGCCACGAAGTAGGTGAGCGAACTGTCACCGGCATGAAGCCAGTTGGTCAGGTTGACGGAATCCCAGTTGTTGCTCGTGACATTGCCGAGCCAGACAACATTGGTCGGATTGCGAACCGCCGACGCGATGATCAGAGCAATCGTCTTTGTGGCGACGTTGTTCGAGAGACTGCCGGATGCGCCGGTGAGATTGAAGTTGGCGAGCGAGCCGTTGAACGCGCCGCTGTATCCGATGAGCGTGTGAACCGTGCCGGGCGAACCGCCGCCGATGACCTCAATGGTGTTGACGCCGCTGACGTTCAGGTCGCCGGTGATGTTGATGCGGTCGTTGCCCGGTCCGGGAGTGGTCGGGAGATCGAAGTGATTGACTGCGCCGCCGGATTGATTGAGCGAACCGGTGAAGGTGAGCGTGCCTGCGACGGTGTTGCTGCCGGGATTGATGGTCGAACCGGCGGCGTTGGTGAAGTTGCCCACGACGTTGCCGAAACCGGCGATGGTGCGGCCCAAGGCGAGCGTGTAGGAAGCGGTCGCAGCGGAGACATCAAACGTCGCTCCGCTGGCGAGCGTGATGGACGGCGAATTGGCGAGCGCGCCGGACCCGCTGAGGGCGAGTGTGCCTCCGTCAATGACGGTCGCGCCGGAGAAGGTGTTGTTCGCGGTGAGCGTGAGCGAGCCACCGCCAGTTTTGCGAAGCGCGCCAGAGCCGCTCCAAGTCGCGCTGTTGACGATGTTGAACGGATTATTCGCGGGGTCGGCAGCCCGAACGGTGAAGATGCCGGACATCGTGCCGTTGGCGTTCGCGGTGTAATTCGCCTTCGCACCAAGTGTGCCGCCGCTCAAAGTGAGCGCATACGAGGTGTTGATCGGGCCGACGTTGGCGTTGAGACCGACTGAGCCGAGATAGATCGTGCCCGAACCAGTCAGCGTCATCTGAGCGTGAGCATTGGTGAGAGTGTTGTCCTTCACCAGCGTGATGCCTTCGGCGATGAGCGTGCCGGAGTTGATGTCGAGAATGCCAGCGATGGCGGCAGCAGTGCCACCCACAGGCAAGTTGCCTTGGTTTGCTACAATGATTCCACCCGGGCCTGTGGACACCACCGTACCTCCGCGCACCAGCAATCGCGCACGGCGATCTGTGGCTCCAACCGCTCCGTTCGTGCGATCAGAGATCGTGAACAATCCGGTGTTTGTGAGAACACCTCCGTAGATGGTTGCGTAGGCTGTGCTGTTGGCGACGCCGACGCGCAGTGAAGTCGTATTGGCAACGCCGTTGCTGAGAATCAATCCGCCGCCAGAAGCGGTGCGGTTGATTTCTGTGGCGCCGAGATTGGCTGTGGCACCGCCAGCGACGACGAGGCGGTTGAGATCATCCGTATTGCCTTCGCGGAGCAACGTCCCGCCATTGGCATTGAGCGTGCCTCCATTCAGGATGAAGGCGGATTTGCGTCCGCGAATGTCGAGCACGCGATCAAAGGTGACGTTGCCGCCATACATCGTGAAAAACGTGTTCACATTGTTGTTGTTCACACCGAGCGCAATCGAGCCGGAAGGTGAAGTCGTTTGGAGAATGGTGCCATTCGTCACGTTGATCGCGCCGCCGGGAGAGAGCGTGAGCGATGTGCAGTTGGAGAGAACCAAACTTCCGTCGGTGACTGAGAGTGCGCCGAGAATCGTGCTGCCCGCGCCATGGGCCAGTGTGAGCGTGCCGCCCGTTTGCACATCCACGCTGCCGCCCAATGCGACCGACATTGGCGCGGTTGCCGCAATCGGCGCGATATGTGCAGTGCCCGCCACGTTCAGATCACCACTAGCATTCACCGTCAACGTTCCGCCGTTGGTCGCGTTCCAGACGCCAGCCGCACCGACGTTCACGATTCCGCTGCCAAGTGTGAGTGGCGCAGTGCCCACACCGCCCAAATCCTGCTTGAACCCTGCGGCATTGATGTTCAACGTCGCGCCGCCATCCACGGTCAACGAGCCGAAACTCGTCGCCGCCATCGGTGCGGTGTAATTCACAACCGACGCGCCGATGGCATTGATGACAGCGTTCGTGGCTTCGGCAGGGATGACGTTCTCCCCGAGGAAATCCCGATCCCAGTTAGCAGCGACGTTCCAATCACCACCAGCAGCGTTGGTGAAATAACTGGTCTGCGCCTGTGCTGTCACCGACAGGACAACGGAAGCCATCAGCGCAAAGGCTGATCGCGTGCGGGGATATTTGGATATATTCATGCGAAGTGTGTTTCTGTTTGTGGGTGGATATGGACTGGGAGTTTAGTGACTGAAACGATGCGGTGATTTCTATGCCGACATCCTGGACGCATCATCAACGGATGACTTGTCGCCATGATTAACCACGCACCGAGGTAGCGGCTGGCAACAACACCATCTGGGTTCGACTTGGTTCATAAGGGTGACGCCCCATCGTGACGTGGGGTTTGTTTCCTGTCACCTGCTGTCCCCCTTGATTTACGGCATGTCATATTGAAATTCGTGCAGCCGTTGAACCAGTAGCGGTAGGCATCCTTGCCTGCCGTAGAGCCGCGCATCCCTGCCCGGCGGAAGGAATCGCACGAGCAACGCACGACACAGGAGATTCGAGAGACGCACAGAAATCCACGCCCCTTTCCGGGCGGCAAGGATGCCGCCCTCTACGGCAGGCAAAGATGCCTGCCGCTACTGTCGCGCCGCGCCGCCAGTTCTGTTTCGGAGTTCACATTGAATCGAGCGGTTTTATTGAGAACAGGCTCTTCCGTCAAACGCACCGCGCGAATCTGAAATGGTCGAAGTCCGCAAAGCCTCCCCCTGCTCCGCTGTTCCCGCCGGCGCAATACATGCCCACCTTCGCGCCGATCCAGACGCCGGGTTGCGCCTGAAATGTTCCAGGCAACTCGATCCATGCACCGTCTTTCCCGGTGTGACTGAAGGTGCAAACTCCACCCTCGCGCACGGTGACGCGGAGCATCGCAATGTTGCTCGACGTTTCATCAAACACGCGGTCTTCGCCGTTGCGGAAAACCAGTTGAGTCCCGTATTCCGTTTTGCGAAGCGAGATGGCGGCATGGGTGCGACCCGTCACGATCAAGCCTGCTTCGTCCCCTGCTCTGCCACCGGAGAGGTCAAGAGTCGTCTCCACCGTGAATGTGCGCGCCGGAAACTTTTGCAGCAACAGTTGTGGGACGCTCTGAAGTTCTGATGCTGACGGGTGCGCATACAACCTCAACCACCCAGTCCGCGCTGTCAGCGAAAACCAATCCTCGAGATGGTTCGCGTGCCACTGCCATTGCAGGCCGAGCCGCGACGAACTGAATTCATCGCTCGTGCTTGGAATCGTAGCAGCCGACGTGAGTCGGCTCTGATTATTCCCAACAGACGGCTTGCGATGGCGCAGAACAGGTTCACCCGGCGCGTCACTGCCATTGATCGCACCCATCAACGGCCAACCATCGCGCCACTCGACTGGTTGCAAGTGAACCACGCGGCCATAAACGCCCGTGTCCTGAAAGTGAAGAAACCACCACTCGCCGTTTTGTGTCTCGACGAGCGCGCCTTGATGCGGGCCATTGATCGCAGTGTTGCCCTGATGCAAAACAATCTTGTCTTCGTATGGCCCGAAGATGTTTCGCGAACGGAGAACCGTCTGCCACCCCTCTTGCACGCCGCCCGCCGGAGCGAGGATGTAATACCAGCCATCGCGTTTCAAAAACTTCGGTCCTTCCAGCGTCGGATGTTTCTCCGGCTCGTGAAAAACGATCTTGCCCTCGCCAATCAATCGCGTTCCATCCGGCGACATCGGCGCGACACGCAGACGATGTTTGATTCCAGCCCGTGAACCGGCGTAGGCATGGACAAGATATGCCTTGCCGTCGTCATCCCAGAGCGGACACGGGTCAATAAAACCTTTGCCAGCCTGCACCAGATGCGGTTCGCCCCATTGCCCGCGTGGATCGGTGGAGGTGGTGACGTAGATGCCTTCATCGGGTGTCGGGAAAAAAATCCAGAACTTGCCCGCGTGAAAACGGATGGCCGGAGCCCAGACGCCGCAGCCATGTTGAACTTCTTTGTAGCGTTCGCCGGGAACATTTTTCAACGCGTGATTCACGAGTGTCCAGTTCACCAGATCACGCGAACGAAGGATCGGCAGGCCAGGCGTGCAGTTGAACGACGACGCCGTCATCCAGAAATCATCGCCATGCCGCACGACATCGGGATCGGAATAATCCGCGTAGAGAACCGGATTGCGATACATGCCTTCGCCGTTATCGGGCGTCCACGGATACGAGTAGTCCGGCGTGGCGATGATGTTGGGTGAAGATGTGTTCACGGATAGTTTGTAGCGGCGGGCATCCTTGCCTGCCGTAGAGGGCGGGCATCCTTGCCGCCCGGACAAATCGTTGAATCGTGGACAACGCTGATAATTCCAACGTCACTCGTGTACCGCGAGGTTCTTTCCGCCGGGGCTGCCCCGAATGCTTTCGGGGGTGAACGTCGCCCGGCTCTACGGCAGGCAAGGATGCCCGCCGCTACGTTGTATTCGTTCGCGTTCATGCGCGGGTTTCAATCTTGTTGGTAGTGGAGTTCACCGGCGTTCTTCCTTTCCAATTTTCGGAACGAGCAACTGGATTCCGATCAGCGAGACGATGTACATCCCGGAGAAATAAAGGAACACAGACACATAACTGCCGGTCGTCTGAAGAATGTTGCCGGTGATCTTGTTCACAAAGCCGCCGGTGAAGAAGCAGAGGAAGCCGCCCAGCCCGACGACAGAACTGATCGCCTCCTTCGGCATCGTGTCCGAGACCACGCTGAACAAGTTCGCCGACCAACCTTGATGCGCCGAACCCGCTAGGCCCACGATCAACACCGCGAGCCACACGCTCGAAGCGTAAGGCGCGAGGAACACCGGCACGACCGCCAGCGCGCAGATGAGCAGTGAAATCTTCCGCGCATTGTTCAAGCTCCAGCCCTTGGTCAACAACCGGCCCGCGAGCCAGCCGCCCATCACGCCTCCAATGGCTGCGATGGCGTAAAACGCGCCCGTCCACCAACCCATTTCCTGCAACGTGAGCTTGAAACTTTTCTTCAAGAAGTCCGGAAGAAAAAATTGATAAAAGCCCCACGCAGGCCCGGCCAACATGCTCGCAAAGATGTAAGCCCACACCGCGCGATACCGCAGCAATTTGCCCCACGGCACAGCGGGCGGACGTTCCTCGATGACCGTTGGCTGACCTTCCTTGATGTAGTGGAGTTCGTCCTTGGAAAGTTTCTTCTGCTTTTCAGGCGTCTCATAAATCCACCACCACACCGCCACCCATACGAAGCCCGTCGCACCTGTGATATAAAACGTCGCCGGCCAGCCCCATTCCTTGAACATCCACGGAACGGCAATTGGACAAAGCACCGCGCCGACATTTGAACCAGCGTTAAACAACCCCGTCGCCAGCGCGCGTTCCTTCACCGGAAACCATTCCGCCGTGGCCTTGATTGCGCCGGGGAAATTCGCGCCCTCAGTCAAACCCAGCGCGATGCGTGCGAACATGAATCCCGCCGCCGTCATCGGCATCGTGAGCGTGATCCAGACAAAACCCTTCTCCGTCCACGAGAACCACGGGTAACTCATGCGGAAGGTTTCCTCCAACCCGATCAACGCACACAAGCCATGAGCCGTGGCCGCCACGCTCCACGCGAACACAAAGATCGGCAGCCCGCGCTTCACGCCGAAGCGATCCATCATGCGTCCGCCAAAGAGATAGCCGAACGCGTAAGCGAACGAGAACGCGGCGGCGATGTTGCCGTAATCCACTTCGCTCCAACCGAGCTTCTCACTCAACGGCGCTTTCAGGATGCCGATGACGAGCCGGTCAATGTAGTTAATGGCGACTGAAAAGAAGAGCAGCCCGCAGACGACCCAACGATATTTTCCGTGCGGTGTTGAATTCATTTGAAACTGATCTCCTCGGACTTGATGCCTGCGCCCACGACGAACTTCTGCAACGCCGCGCTCAGCTCACACGCTTCCAACGTCACGTTGCGCGAGGTTCTTCCGCCAAGCTGGAGAAACAGTTCCGTCCCCTTCGATGCCACCGACTTTTTGATCGTGATGTCCGCCGCGTCCGTGAGCTTGAACACCGGCCCGTTGGCGGGCGTGACTTGCACGTTGTCGAACACCAGACCTTTCACGAAGTTTGCCACCACGCCCTTCGTGGATTTGATGGTCATGTTCGTGAACCGGATGTTCTCGATGGGCGAATCCGCCAGACCTTGAATCAAAATCGCCGTGGGCGCGCCGTCGCCGGTGATGTTCTCAAACTGCATGTTGCGGAACACCGGCGGAGTTGACTTGGCCAGCTTCTGCCGATCCTGAACATGGATTACAGTTCGGATCGGCGGAGTTGACTTGGCCAGCTTCTGCCGATCCGAACTGTAATCCATGTTCAGGATCACCACCTCGCGCTGCATGTTCTTCACCTTGAGATTCCGCGCGAAAACATTTTCCACCACGCCGCCGCGATCCGCGCGCGACTTGATGCGGATGGCGCGATCCGTCCCCTCGAACTCGCAATCTTCCATGAACACATTCCGCACGTCGCCGGACATCTCGCTGCCGATCACCAGCCCGCCGTGCCCGCGTTTGCTGAAACAGTTTCGCATGATGACGTTCTCCGTCGCACGACCGACGCGCCAGCCGTCCTCGTTGTAACCGGACTTGAGCACCACGCAATCGTCGCCCGTGTCGAACGTGCAATTCTCAATGAGCATGTCGCGGCATGAGTCTGGATCAATGCCGTCGTTGTTCGGGCCATCCGTGATGACCTTCACACCGCGAATGGTTGTGTTGACGCAATAGATGGGATGGATCGTCCAGTTCGGTCCGCTGCCGATGGTGAAGTCTTCTAGCAACACATTCGTGCAACTCACGAACGAGAGAAAGCTCGGGCGGATGCAGAATTCCGGTTTGCCGAAGATGCGTTGCGCCAGCGGCACGCCCTTCGCGCCCATCTCGAAGCCGAGTTTGGTTTCGGTGCGCTTCCAATCCCACCACTTCTTTGCGTTGCCGTTCAGCTTGCCTTTGCCGGTGACGGCGATGTTGACGCAATCCCGCGCGTAGATGAGTGGAGAATAATTGTAGAGTTCAACTCCGCCCACACGCACGAGTACGACAGGCAGATATTCCTCGAGCTTGTCGGAGAAGATGATTTCCGCACCGTCAGCGAGATGAAGATTCACGCCGCTACGCAGATGGATCGCGCCGGTGAGAAATTTTCCATCCGGCACGATCACTCTACCGCCGCCCGCCTTGGCGCACGCAGCGATGGCGACGCGGAAAGCCGTGGTGCAACTTGTTTCGCCATCCGCCACCGCGCCGAACTTCGTCACGTCGAACTCGCGCGCGGGAAACTTGGGCGGGACGATGCGTTTCAGAATCGCGGGCACGGCATCCCACGCGTTTGATGCCGCCTGGGCATGAAGCAAGCCTGTGAACGCAAGCAGGCAAAGCGCGCTAAGACTCAGCTTCAATCGTGGAATCATGTGGGCAGACGATAACGGAAATCGTTTTCGTTTGAATAAGTACTTTCTGCATTCGCACTTGAGAATTAGGCTTTGCACATGGCGAAGCGGCAAAAACGAATCCTCCTCGCGCTCGGCTGGTATGATCACCGGCTGCATCGCGGCATCGAGAAGTACGCACAGGAACACGGCTGGCACATCTGCCCGGACACGACGCGCGAGAAGGTCGTGCCGTGGGGTTGGGAGGGTGATGGCATTCTGGCGTGGCTCGGCACGGGTGATGATCTGGCGGATTTTGTCGCTCACGCGAAAAAGCCAACGGTGGACTTCAGCTTCCGACGCGTGCATCTGAAATTTCCCCGCGTGCTGGTGGATCACAAAGCTGTGGCGCGGCTGGCGGCAGAACATTTCATCACACGCGGCCACAAACATTTCGCGTTTTACAGCGACGTACACAACTGGGCGTTCGAGGAGAACGGTCGCGCGTTTGTTGACGCAATAAAGCTCGCCAGCCACGAATGTCGCTGGCTGTGCTGGCATCGCTCCCCCGCGTTCAATGATGGACAGTTGCAATGGAAGAAGAAACGGGACTGGCTCGCGGGAGAATTGAAACGCGCGCCCAAGCCGCTGGCGCTGTTCGCCGCCACGGACAATCACGCCGTGGAAGTGCTGGAGATTTGCGAACGCTTGAACCTCGCCGTGCCGGAGCAGGTGAGCATCGTGGGCGTGGACGATTCGTTGCTCGCCGTGGAGGCCATGCACACGCCCATCTCCAGCGTGGACACAAATCTCGAACTCGTCGGGTATCGTGGCGCGGCGGTGTTGGGCGACTTGATGAACGGCGTGCGCGTCTCGAAAGAACCGGAACGCATCGCTCCCGCTGAATTGATCGCACGCAAAAGTAGCGACCTGCTCGCCATCGCGCATCCGGGTCTGGCGCGCAGTCTGAAGTTCATGGCGGAACATTGTCACGAACCCATCGGGGTGGATGACCTCGTGCGCGTGGCGGCGATGTCGCGG
>JANNAO010000142.1:0-8508 GCA_031384405.1 Verrucomicrobiota bacterium
ACAATGTCATCATCCGCAACCTCACGCTATCCAATCCCGGCGTCGGCGACAACGACGGGCTGACCTTGCAGGAATGTCTCAACGTCTGGGTGGATCATTGCACGTTTGTGGATTGCGACGATGGCAGCCTCGACATCAGCCACGGCGCGGACTGGATCACTGTTTCTTGGTGTCATTTCTATTACACCAATCCGGGGAACACCCATCGCTTCGCCAACCTGGTGGGCCACAGCGACAGTTCCACCGCCGAAGCCGAGGACACCGGCAAGCTGCACATCACCTACCATCATAATTGGTGGGGACAACTCGTGCATGAACGCATGCCCCGCGTGCGGTTCGGTCGCGTGCATCTGTTCAACAACTTTTACAATTCGCCCGGCAACAACAACTGCATCCGCGCTGCCCGCGATTGCGAAATCCTGGTCGAGAACAACTATTTCGATTCGGTGAAAAATGTCTGGGAGTTGTATCGCACCGTTGGCCTTGACGGAAAACTTTTTGCCACGAACAACATCGAGGTGAACACCACATGGTCGGCTGGGGGTGATTCCGATTCCATCCAGATTCCCGGCACGGACATTTTGTCCAGTGCCGCCAACGGTCTGAATCCGTTGCCCTACGCCTACACGCTTCAAACTACGAGCCTCATCCCCAATGTCGTGACCAACGGTGCGGGCGCAGGTAAAGGCCCGTTCGTACCCTGACGGCTGCATCGGTGCTTTTGCACCAAGCCCTTGAACATCTGGGATTGAATCTTGACCTCGCGCTCGTGAAATACATTCCGGCGTTAAACAGATAATTCTCACCCCGGACAATTAAGTTTTCTTGCGGGATGCGGGAAATCTTTCACTCCATTGAGAAAGAAACAGCCTTCCTGCTGCGCGAGCCATTGTATCTGGGTGAAGTCATATCGTGTCTGATCAATCCGCTTCTCATTGAGTGAGGAGACATTCACGAACAGATCAAACAACCCGTCCGGCAACATCTCAATCTGTAATGGAAGCAGAAACTCCAGGTCGGTGGCGTCGAACTTCTCCTTGATCTCAGCGCAAGAATTGAACTGTTCGAAGATTGATTCTTCTGATGGCTGTAATGCTCGGCTTGGAAATTCGAACTCACGCGGCGGAAACAGCGGATGCTGCTGTTGCTTCCACGAATCAAATTGCGATGAGCGTGGACGCACACGCAAAAGCGAAGGGTTCATTCATGCCTTACCGCTACGCGTTCGTCACAGCGGGTTCAGCCAAATACACCTTTCTGGTACCAGACCGTTATCGCGTGGATTCGTCCGATCCGGCCAAGGTAAAACTCAACAGTCCGGACTGTGCGCGCATCATCGCGGTGGGGTTCAACAGCGGTGGGGCGGCGGGTGGCGTTCGTTCCGCTGAAGGCTTGCGCGAGTTCGTGAATAAACATTATACCGATGTTGAATTCTTGGCTGATCAGGTTGTCTGTGCTGGGCGTGGATTTCACCTGGAAGGCGGACTCGGACATCACGCGCACCACCCGCACCGCTGTTTTTCCGGCTGTTACCGGACTTTTGGAATTCACCGTGACC
Source organism: Verrucomicrobiota bacterium (assembly GCA_031384405.1). Taxonomy (GTDB): domain Bacteria; phylum Verrucomicrobiota; class Verrucomicrobiia; order Limisphaerales; family JADLHS01; genus JADLHS01. Next base: position 1,559 of record JANNAO010000142.1, read on the forward strand.
ACCAGTCCTGAAAAGTTCCAGACAGGCTTGAACGAGTTGAATCTCGTGATGCTGACCTTCCGCACGGGAATCATCAGGCGTTTCGATTACGTCATCGGCTCTAACAAGCCCTGATCTCGTTCCGAATTGATTGTCTTTCTTCCTTTTTTGCTCCTCATAGATTGAGACATGAGGTGTACCACCTATGGAAACAAGGCGGTCCAATGGATTCACTCCCGCCTGCGATTCGCAACCATGAGCCCGATCAATTACACAGATTGTGCGGGATTTCACCTAACCGGGGGATCGTTAGTAGTCGCCCCGGTAGTGTGGCAAACCAATTGCTAATCATCCGGTGTCGTAAGCTGATTTCCGTATCGCAAACTCAGGCTTTGCAGCGGATTGAAGCGTGAACAATCAACTAACAGGAACTATTCACATGGCTCTGCCAGTTATTTTTAGTGGGTCAATAAAGAAACGGGATCAAATCCTAGCGATTGATCTCGGCACGCGGACGACTAAAGCCGTCGTCATGCAGCGGCGTGGCGATGTCTATGTTTTGTCCCGATATCTGCTGCTCGACGCCCCAATCTTTGATAAAGCCATGCCCCCCGAAATGCTGGCCGAACATTTGAAGGTGGTATCCCAGGCCATCGAATCAAAAACGCGCACGGTCAGTGTGACCACCAGCGTCAACGACGCGCTTGTGCGTCACATTGATATTCTCAAGATGCCCTTGGACGACATGCGTCTGATCTTGAAGCATAACTCACGGGCCTATCTTCAGCAGGATTTGCAGAACTACGTTTTTGATTGTCATGTGATGCCAGAGCCTGCGTCAGACTCAGGCAAACCCACAGCCGCTGTGCAGAAACAAAAGGTTCTCGTCGCTGGAGGCAAGGTGCAGTTCGTCAACGATCTCGTCGAAAGCGTCAAGAACGCGGGGCTTGTCGCGGATCACATCCTGCCGGGAATGATCGGCCCGGTGAACGCGTTTGAGCTGTCCCACCCGCAAGCTTTCTCAAATGACGTCGTGGCTCTCATTGATGTGGGGTTCAAATCCTCGACGATCTGCATCCTTCAACACGGCGAATTGGCACTTAGCCGGGTCGTCAACATAGGTGGCGACCGCCTCACAACCGCCGTCAGCGAATCCATGGAGATCAGCTACGCGGAAGCCGAAGGCATCAAAGTGGGAATGGCGAGTGAAGTGCAGGCCGCACTCGAATCCGTAATCACCCCGCTGGGGCGCGAGTTGCGCGCGTCCATTGATTTCTTTGAACATCAATCCGACCGAGCGGTCACCTGCGCTTATCTGACCGGCGGCTCGACGCGCTCAGAGTTTATTGTTCAAGGGTTGCAACAGGAACTCATGATCGAAACCAAGACGTGGAATCCCACCTCGTCCCTTAAACTGGAGTTGTCGCCTCAACAGGCTGATGAACTCGAACAAGTCGCGCCCCAACTGGCTGTCGCCATTGGCGCAAGTATCGCCGCACTCTGATTTTTTTGACCTATGCCAATCCGCCTAAACTTACTTGCCGAAGCGCAGGCCATCGAAGAACAACGCCGCAAAGACCCAGTCAAGCGCGCCATCTGGGCCGCCGTGCTATTGATCGCCCTCGTGTGCGCCTGGGCCAGCTCACTCCAACTCAAAGCCATCGTTTCCAACAATGTCTTGGATGACATCGCCACAAAGATGGGTGCCTGCACCAACGAATATAGAGAAGTGATCGAGATGCAGAAAAAAAACAACGACATGACACAGAAGCTCGTCGCGCTTCAGACACTCTCCACCAACCGGTTCTTGAACGGCACGCTGCTTAACGCGCTTCAGCAAACGACGGTGGAGAATGTCCAGTTCGTTCACCTCCGACTGAATCAAACCTATGAGCTTGCGGAAGAAACCAAGCCTCGGACCAATAGCGGTAAGGTCATTCCGGGCACGCCTGCCAAAGTCACCGAAAAACTGGTCCTTACACTTGATGGCGCGGATTCTTCACCCAATCCGGGCGAGCAGGTGGCGCGGATGAAAGACATCATCAGCACCTACACCTACTTTCAGGAGAATCTGGACAACACGAACCCCGTCCTCTGGAAGAATTCCTCGTCGCCCCAAATCTCGCCAGACACAGGCAAGGCGGTCGTGAGTTTCACACTGGAATGCCGTTACTCCGAAAAAACCCGCTGATTATGAGCAAACTTTCAAAAGAGAAAAAACAACATCTCGCCCTCGTCATCGTCGGAACGCTCGCGATCTTGGCTGCGTTCGGCTACCTCTTCATCAAAGGTGGCTATGAAAAACTCAGCTCATTGGAGCAGAAGAAAATCGCCGCCAGAGAAAAATTGGAACAAATGCAGAATACGACCCAGCGCGCCAAGGAGATCGAAATGTTATTCATGGATACACAGAAGTCGTTGACCGGAAAAGAAGCTACCATGGCCTCCGGTGATCTCTACTCTTGGATGTTCACCTCGCTGCGCCGCTTCCAACGCGGCTACAAGGTCGAGATCCCCCAGATCAGTCCCGTCGTATCAGGGGAAGTGGCATTACTGCCCCAATTCCCCTACAAGCAAGCCACGGTTTCCGTGGGTGGCTCGGCTCACTACCACGAGCTTGGTCGGTTCATCGCTGATTTCGAGAATGCGTTCCCGCACATGCGTATTTCAAATCTGTCACTAGACCTCAACTCCAGCTCCACATCGGGAGACTACGAGAAACTGGCCTTTAAGATGGAGATCACCTCCCTCATCAAGCCGGGCTAACGCACAACACGCTCTGAAGCCATGAAACCCTCATCACTCACCCTCGCCACCACCGTCGCGACGATTGCTTTCACCGTATGTGCCGCAGCCGGTGGTCCGGCCACCGTCACAGCCGCCGCCAAAGCCGCGCCCACCCCAGCCAAACCGCGCGCGGAAAAACCAGGCGTAACGCAACAGTTACAAGCCGTCATCACCAAATCTGAATTCACCCTGCCTCGCAAGATCACTGAAGGTCGAGATCCATTCTTTCCCAATTCCTCGCGCCCTTACGCCACTGAAACCGTGGTGAAACCCACGAGTGATTCGTCATTGCCGGATCATGAGTTCTCTCTTAAAGGAATCTCCGGCTCTCCTGAACGGCCCCTAGCAATCATCAACAACACCACCTTCACCACGGGCGAGGAAAACGATGTCATCATCAAGGGCAAGCGCGTCAAGATCCGCTGTGTAGAGATCAATATGAAGGCTGGCACCCTGCTGTTCGAGTATGGCGGATTGCGGCGTCAGTTGAAGCTCTCCTCTCAATGATTTGATCCCCGCATCAGTTTCCCGCACGGATAGTTTGGTCCTCAGTGGCCGGACTATCCGTGTTTGATTTTGGTAACGGACAGTTTGCCCGCCCACCGCGCCCAATACCACCAACCACTCTTGTCCCGTAGGTGTACAAACAAACCTCAGAGACCCATCACAAACCCCAATAAAAACAGTCATTTCAAGCCAACCCGTTGTATGGCACTGGCTCTGCTAATTTCAAACACACGTTGAGTGGTTGTGTGGACGTATAAACCGAAATGCTCAACCAACGAACAAAACAAAATAGAACAATGAAAGCGAAAATCGCCATCGTCACACTCGTCGGGCTTACCGCCTGCAATCTGGCTTGGTCTCAAGAGACCACTGCCGATAAACCCCCAACCACCGCCCCAGCCGCAGCCGTAGAGGCTCCTGCTGGCCCGGCCAAAATACCCCTCATCGAGTTTCGTGAGGTGATGCTCACCACCGCCATTGATAACTTGGCGCGTCAGGCAGGCATCAACTACATCCTCGATCCCAAGGTCGGCTTCGGCCAGCCCGACGAACGCGGACAAGTAAAACCCCAGCCCAACATCACCATCCGCTGGGAAAACCTCACCGCTGAACAAGCCTTGAACGCCCTCATCGGCACTTACGGCCTTCAACTCGTCACCGATAACAAAACCGGCATCTCCCGCGTCACGGTCAAAGACCCTGCCGCCGCTGAACCGCTCGTCACCAAGGTGGTGCAACTCAAGTTCGCCTCACCCAGCAACATGGTCGCCTCCGTCCAAACCGTGTTGGTGGACAAGCGCAGCAAAGTCATCGCTGACATCCGCACCAGCCAACTCGTCGTCTCCGCGACGGAGAAGGAACAGGAAGCCGTCGAAAAGCTCGTCGAACGCCTTGATACGCAGACCAAGCAGGTCTTGATCGAAGCGAAGATTTTGGAAACGACGTTAAACCCCAAGACAAGCAAGGGTGTTGATTGGACCGGAACTTTAGGAAACCAGAATGTTACAGTGGGTAACAACGCTCTGCCTAGCACGGCGGGCACTCCTGCTTCGCCTGCCGTCGTCTTGGCTAATAGCGTCATACCAGCCACTCCAGCTACAGCGGGAACGATCGGTGGAATCTTGAGTGGTCCGAAAGCACTGTGGAACTCTGAAAACGGTTTCAATCCTGGCACTGCCTTCCTAAACGCTGACGGCGTCAGCGCGGTCGTTTCTTTCTTAAATACATCAGGTAAGACCAAGGTGGTTTCCGAACCGCGCATGGTCACCTTGGACAACCAGAAGGCGACCATTGATGTAGGATTGCTCTTCCCGATCGTAAATGTTAGCGCAGGCACTGCAAACACAGCAGGTGGTTCGTCCATCTCCTATTCCAACCTTACAGTGAATCTTGATGTCACTCCCCGCATTGCGGCAAACAACTTTGTCGAACTCAAAGTTACGCAAGGCGTTCTCCGGCTCGGCAACAAGGTTCAAAGCCAGGTCGGTGGCGTGAACAACAACGTGGACTCGTTCCTTTCGCGCAAGTTGGACACCACGGTTTTGATTCCGAGTGGTAACACGCTCGTGATGGGCGGCCTCATTCAAGATCAAACCATCAGCGGCAACACCAAAGTTCCGATTCTTGGCGACATACCTTTCCTCGGCAGCCTTTTCCGCCATGACAGCAAAGAGCTGAATCGTCAAAATCTGACCATCTTCATCACTCCGACGATTGTTCAAGACAAAGACTTCCAACCGACGCAGACGGACTATTTGCAACAGACCGGAAGCGAGGAAGTCAAAGAAGAGTGGACCGCATGGGACAGCGGCAAGCCGCTCGACTGGAGCAAATTCAGCGAAGGCGGCACAAAGGATAACTGATCGGATTTAACGGTTCCTCATACATCAACACCGGCCTCACTGAGGCCGGTGTTTTTTATTTGGATGTTTGTAGCGGCGTTCTGTGACCGCCGTTTTCCCCGTGACAGAAATCCCGATGGTGCTCACAGAGTGCCGCTACAGCATTTATGAGCCGGCTTCTAAACCGCAGCCAGCCGCTTCAGATAATCAAACGCAAAAATCCCGCTGTTGTGTCCGTCCGCCCAGAACAGTTGCACCGCATAACCGCCCACCGGAACAAACCTTCTCAGCTCAAACGCCGCCGCTGCCAGCACTTTGTCCGGGTTCTTGTAAACGTTCCCCAAAATATCCACCTCTCCGGAGCATCCCGCGCACGGGCAAGCCCGCCGCAATTTCTCCAGAGGGAAAAAATCTTCACCGCCGTCTGCCCAACGGATCGCCAATTCGCCGCCAATGTGTTGAATGTCCAACGCTCGCATGACATGACGATAACAATTCGCCTCGCGCTACTCCATCAGCGAAACGGCAAAAGTGAATCTCAGCAACCACTCAACATTTCGCAGGCGTGTTTGTTCATCGGTTGCGCACAAATAACTTCCCCGGCAACTGCTTCACCACGCGTTTCATCTCCAGACTCAACAGTGCCACGCTAACCGCCGAACTCGGCAGCCCGCTCTTGCGGATGACTTCATCAATGCTCGTGTCGTCGTCTTTGCGAAGCGTGTCCAGCACGCGCTGTTCGTTCTCGGAAAGTTCCAACGCAGGCAACACGCCGGTTTCACCCACAGACGGAGGACGGTTGCTCGATGGAAACAGATACTCGAACTCACTGAGAATATCCTCCGCGCCTTCACAGAGCTTCGCGCCCTTCTTGATCAAATCGTGACAACCCTTGCTGCGCGGCGAATCAATGCGCCCCGGCACGGCGAAAACCTGCCGCCCGTATTCCGTGGCAAAGTTCGATGTGATGAGCGCGCCGCTGTGCAAGTCAGCTTCCACCACCACCGTGCCGAGCGTCATTCCCGCCACAATGCGATTGCGGATCGCGAACGATTGCTTGTCGCCGTTGCGGTTGAACGGAAACTGCGACATCACCGCTCCGTTCTCCGCGATGCGTTCAAAGAGTTCTTTGTTCTCCGGCGGAAACACGATGTTGATGCCCGTGCCCAGCACGCAAACCGTGCGCCCCTTCGCCGCCATCGCGCCCTGATGCGCCGCCGTATCAATGCCGCGCGCCCCGCCGCTCACCACGGTGACGCCGACGTAGGCGAGTTGATACGCCAGCTTGCGCGCCGTCTCCAAACCGTAATTCGTCGTCTGCCGCGAGCCGACCATCGCGACGGCATTCTTGTCTTTGGGCGTCAACGAGCCTTTGATGAACAGAACCATCGGCGGATCGTAAATCTCGCGCAACGACGCGGGGTATTCCTCGTCCGTCTGGATCAACACGCGGCAACCAAAATCCGCGAGCCGCTTCATTTCGCCTGCGAGATCAATCCGCTTTTCCCACGTCACGATAGCTTCAGCCGTTTCGTCGCTTATGTTACGGACATGAAGCAGTTGGGATTTGTTCGCGGACAGGACAGACGGCGCATCGCCGAAATGTTCTACCAACGAACGCGCCCGCACCGCGCCGACGCCTTCGATGAGGTTCAGCGCAACATAAGCTTCGTGGGAATCCATGTCGCGAGAATAGAAGTCTGCTGAGTGATGTGCAATACGTTGGTGTCGTAATTGGGCGCATCTTGACACTGCCCCCAAATGCGAAGCTGGCGGAGCGCGGCTGTGTCGTCCTCGACCAGCCGCAGCAGATGGAAAACATCTAGGCGCACGGGT
>JANNAO010000209.1:0-8794 GCA_031384405.1 Verrucomicrobiota bacterium
CAAGGAAAACGTCGTGGCCGAACCTGTGGGTCGTGACACTTGCGCGGCGGTCACGTTGGGCGCGGCTTTGGTTGGCGCACGTTCGACCACCGGTGTCATGGCGGTGTTGCCCGCTGACCACGTCATTCCCGAGGAGAAAAAATTTCAACAAGTGTTGAGCGATGCGTTCGATGTCGCGGCGAAGGGCCAAGCCATCGTCACCATCGGCATCAAGCCCACTGAACCTGCGACGGGCTACGGCTACATCCGCACCGGAGTTGAATTACCCACGCCATCGGGCGCGAAGAAGACGAAGACTGTGTTTTTCAAAGCCGAGCAGTTCGTCGAGAAGCCGAACTTCGAGACTGCGCTGGGCTACGTGAACAGCGGTCAGTATCGCTGGAATGCCGGGATGTTCGTCTGGAGTTTTATCACGGTCACGAATGGTTTGGAGAAACATCAACCTGAGATGTTCGCCGCGTGCCAGCGTTGGTTCAAGGTGGCCACGAACGGTCCGAAGCTCGCGAAGGTTCTGGCGAAGGAATATCCCGCCATCAAAAAAATCTCGATTGATTTCGCCCTGATGGAACACGCGCAAAACGTCATCTGCGCGGATGGCGCATTCGCATGGGACGATCTCGGCGCGTGGCCCGCGCTCGCACGTCACATCAAAGCCGACGCCGAAGGTAATTGCGCCGTGGCCGATTTCATCCATGTGGACGCCGCGCGCAACATCATCTACGACGCGCGCAGCAAGGATCGCCGCACACCCATCGCAGTGGTCGGACTGCGGGATTCCATCCTCGTGCAAACGGACGATGCCGTGCTGCTCGCGCACAAATCCCAAGCGCAAAAGATCAAGGACATGGTCAAAAAACTCGCCGAGGATTCGCGGTTGAAGAAGTTGGTTTAGAAACGGACTGCCTAACCTTACGATTTAATCCATTACCTATTTCAGCTTTCGGCGTCCTGTGCTGGTTTGAAAAACAGGAACATTTGAACGACAAAATTAACGACCGGAATCAGGAACAACAAAACGAGCCAAGGCGACCATCCTATACTGCGAAACCTAGGGATGTCTGCACATGGAAACCTCATCAGGAACAGCAAGATTAAGACGGCGAACAGTGGCCACGGCGGAATGGCGATGTATTTTGCTAAGGGAAGAAGAAACGCTGCGGCAACTGGAACTCCGATCATGAACATCAGCCAGCGCGCGAAATAATCCAACCTCTCTAGCTTTTCTGGAAATAATGTTTTCATTGATTTCGACATTAGTTAGTCGTTTGACTCGTGTCACTCCCTCACCGTGGCCTGCAACTGTCCCTTGAGCGCGTCCACGACTTTCGTGTGAGCCGAGTTCACATCCGCATCCGTCAGCGTTTTGTCCGCTGCACGATAGGTGAAGGCGTACGCCAGACTCTTCTGTCCTTCCGGCACATTCTTGCCACGGAATACGTCGAAGAGTTCCACGGTTTCCAGATTCGCGGCCTTCGCTTGCTTCACCGTTTGCAACACGGCTTCGTGCGTCACGGCTTCGGCCACGAGCATCGCCACGTCGCGGCGGCTTGAGGGGAATTGCGGGAGCGACCTGAAAGACTTGCCTGCGCTCCGGCGCGCGATGAGTTGGTCCAGATTTAATTCAGCCAGCAACACGGCATCGCGCAGATCATATTTCTTCGCGAGCATGGGCGAAACCTGGCCGATCTCTCCAAGTGGGAGTTTTCCACCAAGCGCAATCGTTGCGGACTCGATGAACAACGCCGTGCTTTCCGCGCGTCGTGTGAACGCAACGCCGCGCACACCGAACTGCTCCAGCAATTCCTCAGCGAAACCCTTCATGTCAGAGAGGTCGAACTTCGCGTCACGCTCCTCGCCGCTCCAGAAACTTTGTGCGCGCTGGCCGGTGATGGCGATGGCGACGTTGCAGTTTTCTTTCGTCTGACCGTTCACGTTGGTGAACACGCGTCCGATCTCAAACAACGCCACGTCGTAATTCTTGCGCGTGATGTTGTGTCTCAACGAGTGCATCAACCCCGGTAGCAAGCTAGGGCGAAGCACGTCCATATCGCTGCTCAACGGATTCGCGAGCGCGACAATTTCCTCGTCCTTTGCATTTCTTACTTCGGACTTCGAGATCAAGGTCTGCCCCTGCGCCTCAGTCAATCCGAGTCCGGCAAGGATACGCCGCGCTTCGGAGATTTGGTTATAGACGGAATCAAACGCGTTCGCGCCGAGCGCACCACGCGGCGGTGTGGCGGGCGTGTTGTTCAACCCGTTCAACCGCTCAATCTCCTCAATCAAATCCGTGTCGCGCTTCACATCCACGCGCCAGGTCGGGACGCTGAACGTGCATTCGCCGGGTTGTTGTTCGACGACACCGAAACCGAGTTTGGCGAGAAACGAAACCTGATCCGCGTGGGAAATGCCGATGCCGAGCAAGTCTTTTGTCTTTGAGTAATGCAGGTTCACTTGCTTGAGTTGCGCTGGCTTGGGATAACAATCCACAACACCATCCGCAAACTGGCCGCCCGCAGTTTCCAAAATCAATTGCGCCGCGCGCTGGCTTGCCCAATCGCAGATGTTCACATCCGCGCCGCGCTCGAAGCGATAGCTGGATTCGCTGCGCAAGCCGAGTTGCTTGCTCGTGTGCCTGATATTTGTGGGATTGAAATACGCGCTCTCGATCAGGACATCCACGGTCTGCGCATTGATCTCGGTGTTCGCACCGCCCATCACACCAGCGAGGGCAATGCCTTTGGTTTCGTCAGCGATGAGCAACATTTCATTGGTCAACGTGCGTTCCTGATTGTCGAGCGTCTTGAATTTTTCTCCAGCAGCCGCGTGGCGGACAACGATGGTTGGTTTGCCATCCGCGCCTTTGGCGATGAGATGAAAATCAAACGCGTGCAGCGGCTGGCCGACTTCGAGCATCACATAGTTCGTCACGTCCACCACGTTGCTGATGCTGCGGATGCCGACTTTCTCCAGCGCGTTTTTCAACCAATCAGGACTCGGCCCAACCTTCACGCCCTTGATGACGCGTGCAGTGTAACGCGGACAAATCTCCGCGTCTTCAACGCGAACCGAAACCAAACTTTCCATTCTGACCTCTGACTTCTGACCTTTGACTTCCGGAATCCGCAGCGGATTCCCGGTGATCGCCGCGATCTCCCGCGCGATGCCGATGAGACTGTTGAGATCAGGACGGTTCGGGGTGACTTCGAGATCGAACACCACATCGCCGCCGCTGCGTCCGAGATATTCACCGAAAGGCTGACCGACCTTCGCGTCCTCGCGCAAGATGAGCAGGCCGTCTTCCTTCTTGTGCCCGATGGCTTCGGGATCAAGGAGCAACTCCTCGTGCGAACAAAGCATCCCGTGCGATTCCACGCCACGAATCTTCCCGACCTTGATGGTGAACGGTTCTTTGTCGCCGGGTTTCGGCGGTAACGCCGCGCCGGGCAGGATGAGCGGCACTTTGTCGCCCGCCTTGAAATTCTGCGCGCCGCAAACGATCTGGCGTTCGCCTGTGCCGTCGTTGACGCGGCAGAGCGAAAGCTTGTCCGCACCTGGATGCTTGTCGCGTGTGATGACTTGGGCCACGACGATGCCGTCAAACGCGCCAGAGATTTTCTGCACGCCCTCGACTTCGAGGCCGAGCATGGTGAGGCGTTCGACCGTCTCTTCGACGGACCAGTTGAAATCAACGTATTGCTTGAGCCAGTTTAGCGTGACTTTCATGAGAAATTATTCTGTGTAGCCGGGCAGGTGGTGCTTGGCCCAGTGTTTGAGTGCGCGGTGTTCGTGATTTGTCAGTGCGCGGATATTGCGTTGTAACCGCGCACCCAACTTCGGGTCGCGCGTGAAGAAATCGTGGTCCGCCGTTTTCACTGTGCGGGCACGCTCCACCCATTCATGCGCATCCAGCGTCTCTACATCTTCAGAGTCACGGCAAAATTCACATTTGAGAAACATTTCCAAAAGCCGCAAGTGCAGGCCGTCCTGCTCTCGAGGTTTGCTCCGCGTCACAGCCAATTTCTCGGCATAGAGCCAGCCAGCATCCAGCACGCGAAAGGCAAAATCTGGCGTGCGCGCCTGACGGGCATTGCGCGACGCATCCTCTCGTGTTAACCGCACGCCTTCTTCTAGAAAATCCACTTCGATACCACGAAATGAAATCGTGTGCGTCTCCACCTTGAACGGCGCACCCAGCAACGCTTCTGCCTGGGCAACTGTTGCGCCCATGAAATCAATGTCTTTGCTCAACCAAATCTTTTCATCTGCTTCGGAAAACATTGGCGCGGGAAAATCCGCATCCGCCCAGCGTTCCAGCACGGTGCGGTAAAACCAACACGCGCCGCCACCGATCAACACCCAATCGGTGAACTGCCCTGGAAATTCCTCGGAGAGTAATTTCAAATGCCGCCGGAACGCGGGCCAGTCGTTAATCTTGGGGAGTGCCATTATTAATCAATGAACATGACTTTGGTTCGTCGCTTGACGAGTTTGCAGTCTGCGAACTCACCGCTCATGGCGCGGAGTTCGTCGGGCGTGTAGCGGTTGCCGGGGAGTTCCTTCCACGCCTGTTTGCGCGCGTAGCCTTCCGCGCGTTTGGCTTCGGCGGCTTCGTCCTTCGGCAATCTGATGTGTCCCGGTCGCAGCATGGGGAAATGTTAGCGGGCGGGAGCGCGCAAAGCGAGTCTGACGATTGTTGGGCTGGCATGATTGCGCTCGGAGATTCAAACCGCGTCATCCATCATGCCGAGTCAGAAATTCAGGCCGGATGATTCCAAAACAGATTTTCCGTTTTCAGCGGAAATCCCCGGAAATTTCCGGAGTGAGTTTGGCGGTTTTTCGGCGGTTGGCTGATTCCTAAGTGTCGAGCACGGAACGGCAAAAAGCTGATTCTCCGCCTTGGGTTGCTTTAACCCGACTTCCGAAGTAGCGGCGGGCATCCGTGCCTGCCGCTACAATCGCGCCGCACCGCCAGTTCTATTTCGGAGTTCAGGTTTAACTAAGCTCCAACTCTAATACCGCACTCGATCCAAATTCTTCGTCCACTCCGCAAACGCTGTGAGTGCTTCGTCACGCAGAAGTTGTTTCATCGGAATCTTCCGCTTTGAGATCGGCGTGGCGACTTCCTCGTAGATCAGGTCGTCATCGAAATCAATCTTCTGCGCGTCTTTACGCGTGTTGCCGTAATACACTTTCTGGAAGCGCGCCCAGTAAATCGCGGCGAGACACATCGGGCACGGCTCGCAACTCGTGTAGAGTTCGCAGTCGTCGAGTTGGAAATTCTTCAGGCGTTTGCAGGCATCGCGGATGGCGACCATTTCGGCGTGCGCCGTGGGATCGTTGGTGGAGGTAACTTGATTCCAGCCGCGCCCAACGATCTTCCCTTTGCGAACGACCACCGCGCCAAACGGCCCGCCGTGGTTGCCGCGCATCTTGGATAGCGAAAGCCGGATTGCTTCGCGCATGTATTTATTCTTCACGCGAAGAGCGAAGCCGGGTTTTCAGATTGAGACAAGAATTTTCCGCCTGAGAAAGTACGGGCAATCTTTCCGTGCGACCACTTTTGAAGACGGTAAAGCGCAGCGAACTTAAAGTCCGGCGCCGCGCCGCCTTGGCCGCCGACGAGTTCTGCGCCGCGCCGCACGTTGTCCATCATCCACGCGGGCAGCGAGAGGTGATAGGGATTGCGCTGCACTTCGCCGACATGAAAAGTCGTGGCGGTGATGAGATCAGTGAGATCGGCTTCACTGATCTCTACGGCAAGATTTGGATCATCCATCGCGCCCCAAAATTCCGTCTCGACGACGAAACATTCAAACTCCGGCATCATGTTTCGCAGCGCATCCATAACGAGATGATGCACGCCGATGTGCGTGCCGTTCCAATCTCGCTCGTGCGGAAACAAAATCACGCGCGGCTGATGCTTGATCAAAATGTCAGCGATCACCCGGACCATGCTTTTCCAATGTTGAGCATCCGTCTCGCGGGTTTTCGCCGTGACGCGCTCCAAGCCATTCGGTACGGTCGTCTCCACGCCGAAGCCGATGTAGCGACACGCATTCTGCAATTCCACGAGCCGCTCTGCCTGCCGTTCTTTCTTGCTGCCCAACGTGACGGCGACGTTGATGACATTCATCTTCGCCTCACGCAACAGACGCAACGCCAGTCCGCCAACAATAGTCTCGTCATCAGGATGTGGCGCGAAGAACAATGCCTTCGGTGCATCAGCAGCGATAGCTGGACGCGTTGCTAGCGGAAAACCGCCGAGCGGAAACTTTTTCGCCTCGATCTGAAGTCGCGCAGTGTAGTCAACGAATTGGATGTACGGATTCATCGCGTCTCTATTAACCAATATCCGGCAGGCTCGCAGCAGCAATCGCCTGCCCGTGACGTTTGTCTTTCTCGTCAGGAATGTGAAACGCGATCTGCGACGCGAGTTCGGGGAACTCCAGCTTCAACACGTCCTTCGCTTCAGCCAAAATCATGTCGCCGCCTTCGCCCGATGTGACGCGACCGAGAATCAAGACGTGTCGCAGATTGTAGAAGTTCGCGAAGTGCGCGATGCCGTAGCCGAGATACACGCCGATGGTCTGATAAATCTTCCGCGCGCGTTCGTCGCCTTGCTTCATCAACGATTGCACGAGTTTTAGTTTTTCTGGGAACGGCATGTCCTTGGGCGCATCAATGCCCGCTGGCGTGAGCAAGCGTGCGACACATTGCTGGGAAAAATACTGTACGCCGCAGCCGTGATCGCCAGACCACTCGTCGCGCGGTGCGGACGGATTGTAATCCACCGGGCCGAACGCGAGTTCATTGATCCATGACGTGATGTTGCCGTCGGCATTCACCCAACCGCCCGCCGTGCTCGTGCCGAGCGAAATGCCGAGAACGGAGTTCACACCGAGCGACATCGAAGCTGCGAGCGCGGTGACTTCACCATCGTTGACCACCTCGAACGGGACGTTCCAATGTTTCTGGATCTTGAGAAACATGTCTTTCACCTGGCTGTTGAAAACATCAGCGGACACGCCACGAAAGAGCGATGCGACCTTCACGCGGTTGTTCACGTAAATCCCCGCTGCACTGCCGCCAATGGCGTCCACGCGTGGTAGGTGCGCCGCCGCTTTCTTCAGCGATTCCATGATGCCGTCGAAGTGATATTGCGGATCGGTCTGAAAGTAAGGATTCCATTCCACTTCCTCGCTGAAGACGACTTTGCCATCAATCACCGCCGCCGCTTTGCGATCACTTCCACCGAGATCAAAGCCGATGCGGCAGCCACCAAGATGGCGACCGAGCGGTTTAGCGGAAGCGCGCTCCGGCGGGATGTCGCGCGTGTTGAAGATTTCAATCCTGTGATCGAACATCTTTTCGCAGACGATCTCGGAATCAAAACGTCCCGTCGCATCGTCGCGATAATGCGCGGTGAGTTTGGCGACGAGATTTGCCGGGCCATCGAGATGGACGCGCCAGCCGCCGCGCGACCACAGGAGAAACTTCATGATGCGCTCGACGTGTTGATAATTCGCTTCGAGTTGATTGGCGGTTTCGGAAAAGATTTCCGTCGTGAAGTGACTCACCGAGCCATCGGTCTGTTCGAGCGCGATGCGGACGGTTTGTGGATTACCCGCGCGTCGAACCTGTTCACGAAACGCGCGCAGGGCGAGTGACGCAGGACGAAACTGTGCGTCCAGCGACGGCACACAACGCGGCGGGACGAGGGCTGACTGGATTTGATTGCTCACAACGGAGAGCTTTCTAGTGAAGGTTGCGGCGCACTTCAAGCATTTCACAATTGCGGACACGTCAACAACGCCACATGAGCATGTGGACTTTTCCGTGATCCAGGGAATTGCCGCAAGGCGAATCGGGTGCGATTCAAAGTGACGGTCAGCAATTGTGGTGGGAGTTTCGCGCTGCGAGAACTCCGCCCGCGTAGAGCGGGCGGAATCGGGCGACAAGGGATTGCGCCGCTGTACGCGGCGCAGCGCGAGGCGTTCCACCACCTGACCGTCACTTTGAATCGCACCCGTTGCAAAGGATGCGCTTTGTTCAGGCTCGCGCTTCTGTTAGTGTCCACGCTCTTGTGAATTTGAATAAACGTCCATCTGCCAGCACTGTCGCCGGGAACGCATTCTTCCTGCGCCTCTCATCGGCAACCATCCAGCTTTGCTAACATGTCCACCATCATCAACGCCACCGACGTCACCATCCGCTACGGCAATCGCGCCGTGCTCGATTCCGCCTCGCTTTCCATCGAGGAGGGCGACCGCATTGGGCTGGTCGGGCGTAACGGTTGCGGCAAGACGACTTTCCTAAAACTGCTCGCGGGCGTGCAACATTCCGACATCGGTGACATCACGCGGCGTCGCGATCTTGTGGTGAGTTATCTGCCGCAGGATTTCATGTTGGACGCGTCGAAGTCGGTCTATGAAAACATCCACGACGGCGGAAAGCCGGTGCTGGATTTGATCGCTGAGTTTGAATCGTTGCCGCACGACTCGAAGCGGCATGAGGAATTGGAGCATCGCATCCAGGCACTCGAAGGCTGGACGCTGGATCAACGCATCGAGACGGCGATGTCGCATCTGAATTGTCCCGCAGGCGACCGGCGCGTGGACACGCTTTCCGGCGGAGAGAAGCGCCGCGTGGCGATGTGTCGCGCGATTGTTTCATTGCCCGACTTTCTGATTCTCGACGAGCCAACGAACCATCTCGACCCGGAATCCATTGATTGGGTCGCGGACTTTCTCGACGAGTTTCACGGTTCGTTTTTGGTCGTGACGCATGATCGCTA
>JANNAO010000237.1:0-8228 GCA_031384405.1 Verrucomicrobiota bacterium
AGTCCGGCACCAGGCAAGCTCTGGAAGATCATTGACCGGAACGGCAACACCAACACGCTCAACTATGACGTGGCGGGACGGCTCGCAACCATCGTGGACACGCTTGAACGCACGAACACCGTCGCCTACACCGTCGCCGGGCAGATCGCCTCCGTCACGGATTTCTCCGGTCGCACTGTGCGCTATGAATACAACGGCAACGGCGATCTCGTATCGTGTGTTTCGCCGCCCGTCATCGGCACGCCGAACGCCAATGATTTTCCCGGCGGCAAGACGAACCGCTACACCTACACGTCCGGCTTTCCCTTCGCGTTGAACCGGCAGAACCACCTGTTGCTCTCCTGCATGGATGCGCTCGGGCAGACCACCGCGCAATTCAGTTACGATCTGAGCCTGGCCAGTTCCCCGTCCTATCTCCGCTGTGTGGCGATGCAAGAGTGGACGAATGCGCCCACGGTGTTCTCGTATCTGCCGCAGACGCCCTCGCCCACGAACGGTTTCGCCACGCTGCGTTGCGTGGTGAGCGATCCCATGGGCAACGTGGCCGCCATCTCCACCGACGCGCGCGGGCGAAACGTGGAATTGGAGGAGTTCACGGGCCGCGCCACGCCGGGCGTGCCGGTGACCGATCCATCGAACCTGCCCATCACAAAGTTGCGTTCGACCGATCCCGCCTCCTACGTCACGCGCTGGAGTTGGAACAATGATTCGCTTTGCACGCTGCAAACTTTGCCGGGCGGGGAGAAGTTGCAGTGCATTTATGAATCCGACTTTGCCAAATCCACCCACGCCCGGAAGCGCGCGGACTGCCGAGTGGTGCGCGAGATCGCCAGCGAGCCGGTGGATTCGGACGGCGATTTCGTGCCCGACGCGACCGAGCGGATGAATCGTTATGAATATGATCCGCGTTTTGGTTCTGACCCAAGTCCGTCAAATTTCAATAAGGAAAAGACAATTGAATTCGTAAAAGCCAAAACCGTTGATTTGCTCGCAACTGCTTCGCGCAAGGGCTGGGACGGAACGATCAAGGGCGCAATGCAGTTGCATAAGAATTCAGTCCGCTTGGGCTGGAGCTACTCCCCCACCACCTCCGGCTTCGTCGTCTCCGCCACCGACCCGCGCAGCATTGTGACGACGGTAGAATACGACGCACATGGTCAGGCGACGAGATGGGAACGAGGTGACGTGGCACTTGTTAGCGACACTACCGGTGGTGGTCTGGATTTGGTCTACAACCCCCACGGTCAAGTGACCGCCATCACCAACGCCGCCGATGCCAATGGCTTTCGCCGCGTGGACACGTTCAGCTACTACACCAATGGGCCGATGGCGGGCTACCTCTATGATTGGAAGCTAGACGTATCAACTCCCGACACCACCATCACCACCGGCCCTTGCGAATACGATTTGCGCGGCAACCTCACCCGCTTCGTTAACCCGCGCGGTCACGATACGCTCTACACCTACAACGCGCTCAATCAACTCGTCCGCTACCAGACGCCCACGAACCTCACCGCGCGTTGCACCACGGATTTCACTTATGACGCGAATAACAACCTCGTGGAATCCGCCACCGAACTGCGCGATGAGAACGACGCCTTCGTGCGGTTGATTGTGACCACGGGAAACTTTGATGTTCTCGCCCGCCCCGTCTCCGTGGTGAATCAGGTTTCCGCCAGCCAATTCGTGACGAACAAGTTTTTCTACGACGCGAACGACAACGTAGTGGCCGTGCATTCGCCGCTGGCCGTGAGCGGCGCCGACCCGCACGCCATCACGCAGATTGCCTACGATGAGCGCGACCTTCTCTTCCTCACGACTGCCGCGCCGGGCAGTACCATTCAAAGCACCACGCAGTGCGATTACGACGCGAACGGCAACCTGACCCGCGTGAGCGAAGGGTTGGAAGGCACGCCGAGCATCACGACGATGGAGTATGATGGGTTTGCTGGCTTCCCCGGTCCTGCCGCACCACCCATGCCCAACGTGCCCATGCCTTCTTTCGCTCATTTTCGATTACCATTTCCAAACGATGCCCGTGTGAATGCTGACGCCACTGTAAACTTGGCTCAAATTCAGGGGGAAGGAGGGCCACCCTCAGCCCCATTCGATGGGACCGTTGAATGCTGCGACTCTTCCCTTCGCCTCGCCAAAACCACCGACCCGCTGGGCAACGTCACCACGTTCAACTTCGACGCGAACAATAATCTCAAAGTCGCCCGCCACTTCGGTCAATTGAACGACACGCCCGGCACGAACGGAAACATCCGCCTCGCCGAGTCGCGTTGGAAATATGACGGGCTGGATCGCCGCATCGAAGCGCGCGCTGCATTCTACAATCCCGCCACGCAAGCGCCCATCGGCGATGGCGCGTCCGTCACCACTTTCGCCTACGCGCCCAACGGCCAATGCACCAACGTCACCGATGATCTGGGCCGCGCGACCACGTTGGCCTACGATACGGTCGGGAGACACATCTCCACCACCAGTGCGGGAGCAAAGACCGTTACGGCTGTCTTCCGGGATGCGGCGGGCAACGTCACCCGCAGCACGCAAACGGACATCTCCGATCTCGGCGGGCCGCCGCAGGTTTTCACGCGCACGAATGTGTTCGACTCGTTGAACCGCCTCAACAGCACGGTTGATAATGTCGGCAACACGAACCGTTACGCCTACGACTCCGCGAGCCGCGTTGTGCGCGCCACCGATCCGAAAGGCAATGTGCGCTGGGCGCGTTACGACGACTTGAGCCGCCAGACCCTCGCCCTCTTCGACTTGAACAGCGATTCAATCCCCGACGTTGTCGTGGCCGGGGCTTACGACGCCAACTCGCGTCTCATCTCCACCACCGACGCCAACACCAACACCACTTCCTACGCCTACGATTCACGCAATCGCCAAATCCTCACCACCAGTCCCGACGGCACGGCGCACTCGCTCGTCTGGAACACGAGCAGCGATCTGGTGCGTCAACAGGACCCCAACGGCACCGTCATCACCAACAGCTACGACCTGCTTGGCCGGTGCGTGCGCCGCGACATCACGCCCGGTGCCGGTGTGGCGACCACGACCACCTTCGAGACGTTCGCCTACAACGGTCGCTCGCAATTGGTCGCCGCCACCAACGATGTTTCGCACAGCGAGTTTGATTACGATTCAATGGGGAACTGTTTTGGCAATCACAACGATGGTTGGAACGTGTTGAGCACTTACGACAGCGTGGGTAATCGAGTCTCCATGACCTATCCCTCCGGGCGCATCGTGACCTACGCCTACGATGCGCTGAATCAGGTGACCAACTTGAGCAGTTCCGCCTCGGCCATGACCGCACCGACCACTGTGGCCTCCTTCGCCTACGAAGGACCGGGACGCGACGGGCGCATCATGCGCGCCAACGGCGTCAACACCCGCATCCTCTGGAACGGACTCGTCTCGCCGCCCAATGCCGCTGGTGATTTTGGCCGGGGACAGGTCAGCAGCATCAATCACCAGATCGCGGGCGGCGGCGCGGTGATTGACCGGCGCGTCACGGCTTATGATCGCAACCAGAACAAGACGCTCCGCGCGCAGACCGCGCCGTTTGCCGTCGGCCAGCCGATGTTGACGAACATGTGGGGTCACGACGCTTTGAACCGTGTGGCTTACGCATGGACGGTGAAGCCCACGATGATCGAGGACGTGTATGAATTCACGCTCGATGGCAACGGCAACCGTCAGGTCGTCACCTCGAATGGCATCGCGCAATCCTACGTGATGGATGCGACGATTCCGCCGGCGGATTTCCAGATGGATCAATACACGATGACACCCTTCGGCTTCGAGAGTCACGATGAGAACGGAAACCGCATCGCCAAGAATTCGACCGTCGCGCAGTTGCAGTATCAATACGACTTCGCGAACCGCCTCGTGGCGGTGAATGATGTGTTCACGGGCGTGCCCGAGCCTGTGGCGAGTTACAGTTACAACGCGCTCGGCCAGCGCATCAGCAAGACCACGTATCCACCGGCTCCGGCACTGCCAGTGACGATCGAACATATTCATGATACGTCAATTGGTGAGAAATGCGACGACGGCGGCGACATCATTGAAGAGCGCGTGGCTGGGGTGCTGAGTGACATCTTTGTCCATGTCTCCGGACTCAAGGAAGAAATTCGTGAGAACGATAATGTGTTCCGATCCGCCCCGCCCCTCGTCAGATTCAGCCCGGCCGGAGCGGCAACCTATCTCCACGCCGACGACCTCGGCAATGTCCTCGCGCTCACCGACGACCTCGGCGGGGTGGTGGAGCGCACTGAATATGCCGACTTCGGCCTGCCAATTTTCCTGACCAGCAACGGCACACCCATCGCCACGAACGCCTCGCCCGTCGGCAATCGTTTCCTTTTCGGCGGCAGGGAATGGGACAGCGAGACTGGGCTTTATTTTACGTGGACATTTCCAGAAAGTTATCCAGTCCGGTGGGAAGGGCCGGAGTTAGATGACTCGCTGACGGCGAGCGCCAATGGCATCCAAAGGTTTCGCGACGATCCCTATGCCGAGGATGCCCGCAGGGGTTCCGCACGGTGGTGCGACCCGCAAACCGGTCGCGGTTTCAACGGCAACAACCCGTGGAGCGGCGGCGGTCAATCGATCAATGTCGTGATCGTGAACTCCGTCGGCACGAGCACCGCAGTCAGCGGCGGGCGGTGAATATCACCAAAGAAGGATTGATGGGTTCAACAAACATCGCTGAATCAATCCAGTTCAAATTCCTTCAGCCAGTTGATGTCCTTGTCGAGCGGCTTCTGGTCTTTCTTTTCCAGGAGAAAATTTCCGACGAGCAGGTAGTCCATGTTCGTCCGCATGAAGCAAACGTACGCGTGCTCGGGCGTGCCCACGATCGGTTCGCCCCGCACGTTGAACGACGTGTTGATGATGACGGGGCAACCGTACTTCTCGTCGAACTTCTGGATCACCCGGTAATACATCGGCGAGTGTTCCTCGGTCACGGTCTGCACACGCGCGGAATAATCCACATGCGTCACAGCGGGAATCGTCGAGCGGATGGCGAGCAATTTCTCCAAACCAAACCTCCCCTGCTCTTCTGTCGTCATCTCGCGCTGGCGTGACTTTGCCACTGGCGCGACGAGCAGCATGTAGGGACTTTCCTCCTTCAACTCGAACCACTCGGCGGCTTTCTCGCGCAGCACGCTTGGCGCGAACGGACGGAAGCTTTCGCGGAACTTGATCTTGAGATTCATCACCTCCTGCATCTTGGAAGATTGCGCGTCGCCGATGATGGAACGTCCGCCGAGCGCGCGCGGACCAAACTCCATCCGCCCGTGAAACCAGCCGATGACTTTCTCCGCCTTGATGAGGTCGGCAATTTTCTCCGGCAACTCCGCATCGCTCAACTCCGTGAACGGAATGTTGTTCGTCGTGAGGTAGGCGTGAATTTCGTCGCGGGAGAAATCCGGGCCGAGATACGAGCCGCGCTGCGAATCATGCACGCCGTCCGACTCGCGTTCGTTGCCCAGCACCTGATGCCACGCGAATAATGCCGCGCCGAGTGCGCCGCCCGCATCGCCCGCCGCCGGTTGAATCCAGATGTTGTCAAAGATTCCCTCGCGCAGGATTTTTCCGTTGGCTACGCAGTTCAGCGCCACGCCACCGGCAAGGCACAGGTTTTTCATTCCAGTCTGCGCACGCACATGCTTCGCCATGCGGAACATGACTTCCTCCGTCACATCTTGAATCGAACGCGCCAAGTCCATGTCGTGTTGCGTGAGCTTGGATTCCGATTTGCGCGCTGGGCGACCGAACAGTTTCGTGAACGCGTTATTCGTCATCGTGAGGCCGACGGCGTAGTTGAAATACTTCATGTTGAGGCGGAATGAACCGTCCTCCTTGAGATCAATCAACTCGCGCAGGATCACGTCCACGTATTTCGGCTCGCCGTAAGGCGCGAGGCCCATGAGTTTGTATTCGCCGGAATTGACGCGAAAACCCGTGAAGTAAGTGAACGCCGAATACAGCAAACCCAGCGAGTGCGGGAAGTGTAATTCGCCCAGCATCTCGATTTTATTCCCACGCCCCGCGCCGTAGCTGGTGGTTGTCCATTCGCCCACGCCATCCACGGTGAGAAACGCCGCGTCCTGATACGGCGAGGGAAAGAACGCCGAAGCCGCGTGCGATTCGTGATGTTCTGGGAAAAGAATCTTGCCGGTGAACTCTCCTTCCGTAGCAGCCGACGTGAGTCGGCTCAAATCAATCTTGGGTTTGTCAATTAGAGCGGACTCACGTCCGCTGCTACGAGAAATGGATTGAAGCTCCTCCTGAATCAGCGTCTTCATCCAGATGCGCTCGCGAATCCAGAGCGGGATCGCCATCAAGAAAGTCTTCAATCCGCTCGGCGCGTAGGCGAGATAGCTGTGAAGAATGCGATCAAACTTCACGAACGGCTTCTCGTAAAACGCCACGTAATCCACCTGAGCGAGCGTGATTCCTCCTTCGCGCAAACAATACTCAACGGCATTCTTGGGAAACGCCGCGTCATGTTTCTTCCGCGTGAACCGTTCCTCCTGCGCGGCAGCGATGATCTGTCCATCGCGCACCAGACACGCGGCACTGTCGTGATAGAAGGCTGAGAGGCCGAGGATGTTCAAGGCCGCAAGCTACAAAGATTCAATTTGTTGGTCACGCGAATTGAACTGAGCAAACGTGCATGAATATGCGGCAACATCGCGAACCGCCGCCACGCCGCCACCATCTATGCAAAAGAAAAACGCGCCAGACTTTGTCCGGCGCGTTTGTGAAACAAAATCGAATCAACTCAAATAATCACGCGGATCGGTGACACGACCAGTGATCGCGCTGGCGGCCACCGTCATCGGCGAGGCAAGGAACACCTGCGATTCCTTGTCGCCCATGCGGCCGGGGAAATTGCGGTTCGTGGCACTGATGCACTTGATGCCGGATTTGTTGATGCGTCCGAATGTATCCACCGGCCCGCCCAAGCACGCGGCGCAGCCGGCGTTCTCCGTCATCTGAACGCCCGCGTCCACGAGAATTTGCCAGATGGTCTGGTTGCCCCAACGTGTGCTTTGCAGATCATGAACGATGTCCGGCGTCGCCGGCACGCCGAAGGTATCAATGACAACTTTCTTGCCGCGCAGCACGCGCGCGAATTCCACGAAGTCGCTCGTCTTGCCGCCGGTGCAGGAGCCGACGTAGGCGCGGTCCAGTTTCACATCGCTCATGTCCTTGGCCTTCTTGCGCTGGCCGGGATCGGGATGACACGCGACGGTGGGTTCGAGTTTCGACAAATCCACCGTGAGTTCGTAAATGAATTTTTGATCCGCATCCAACTCGACGGGTTCGTAGCGCGAATTGGTTCCATTCAACTTCACTCGCGCGTCCACGTATTCCGCCGTGCGCGCGTCAAACGGGAACATCGCGTTTTTGCCGCCTGCTTCGATGGCCATGTTTGCCACGGTCATACGGTCGTCCATCGAGAGTGACGCCACGCCTGTGCCGTCGAACTGCATGGCGCGATACGTTGCGCCGTCGAAACCGATTTCACCGATACAATGCAGGATGATGTCCTTGGCCATCACGCCAGGCATCATTTTTCCTTCGAGGCGGAAGTGCATCGTCTCGGGAACTTTGAGGAGCAACTTGCCCGTGCCCATGACGAAGCCCGCGTCGGTGTTGCCGATGCCGGTGGCGAACTGGTTGAACGCTCCCGCCATGCAGGTGTGCGAATCGGTGCCGAAGAGAACTTCGCCGGGGCGCGTGTGGCCTTTGGCCGGGAGCGCGGTGTGGCAGACGCCTGCGTACTGCGAACCGTATTGGCGCTTCAACATTCCTTTGCTCGCGTCGAAATGCCACGAGCCGTCCGGGTCATCAATCACGTCGTAGAAATAGGGGAGTCCCTGTTCCTTCACGAACTCGCGGAGGATGTCCACGTTGCGATTCGACTTGGAGTCGGCGGTGAAGATGTAGTGATCGGGAATGATGACCACGCGATTCTTATCCCAAACTTTCGCGGTCTTGCCGAACTCGCGTTTGAACACGCCAATCGTCCCCGGGCCGCAAACGTCGTGCGTCATCAGCACATCAGCTTTTACCCAAACATTGTCTCCGGCCTGCACGGAAGCTTTTCCGGAGGCGCGAGCGAGAAGTTTTTCAGTCAACGTCATAACTGTGAAATGCTAACTGAGCGCGGGAACGACTTCAACAGCGCAAAG
>JANNAO010000330.1:0-26384 GCA_031384405.1 Verrucomicrobiota bacterium
CGGGCGCAGCAGCGTGGTTGACCGAGAGGCTTCCGAAAAACGGTGACACTTCGTTGTTGAACCCCGAAAGCATTCGGGGCTGCGCCCGAGGACGGGCGCACTCCGCGACCGTTCTTTCAAACAGACGCAGGCGGCAGGAGGATTGGGTTTCATGGCAGGAGATGTATTTATTTGGCGGCGGTTCCGCCGAAGCGCTGGTTTAAAAAACTTAATTGTTGGTTGGCATTCGCCTGAGCCGTTTCCATGGCGATGAAGCTCGCCAACATCCGCTCGCGATTGGACAGGACAACGCGCTCCAAGTCGGCGATCTGCACATCAATCGCCGCCGATTGCTTGGTGTTGTTCGATTGCCGCGTCACGAGCGATCCGCCCTCCCCGATGATGGCCTCCAAGTAGGTATCGAGCTTTTTGGCCAGACCGTTCGTCGTGTCCGCGAACACGTTTCTGACCGTGGTCAGGTTTTCCGCGAGTGCCTTGTCCAGCTTTGATTCCGAATCGAGTTTGATGGTGTTGTTCGTGCCGTTGGAAAGAATGCCAAGGTCCTCCAACTGATTCAGCGCGGCGGATAAACCCGTCACCTCGCCCGTCACAGCGCGGCGCAACCGCGTGCCGATGTCGTCTGCATCACCCTCGTTCGCGAGGATGCCGGCGGTGACTTTGCCTTTGGAATCCGTGGTGCTGGCCGTTTGCGCGTCAATGATGCTCTGCACCTTGTTGTATTCAGTGATGAAATCATTGATCGCCGTTTTGATGACAGCGGTGTCTGAACCCACGGTGATCGTGCTGGCGCCAGTGGTCACAGCCGTCACGGAAAGTCCCGTGATGCCAGAACTGGTTTCCGTGATGGTGTTCGTCCGGCTCACCATCTGCCCGCCGCCATCCACGGAGTAGAGAAGATTCTTTCCGCGTGAAAGCGTGCCCGTGGTCAGCCCTGCGGCTTCAAGAAAATTGCCCGCCACATCTTCCATCGCTACCCCGATGTCGCCCGTGACTTTGTTCGCCAACACGAACCGATCATTCACCGTGTCGTAGCTGGCTGTGACGCCCGCCGCTGAATCATTGATGCGTTTCAACACTCCAGTGACGGTGTCCGCTGTCGTGAACGTGATGGACACGCCATTGATCCTGAATTCGCCCGTGCCCGACCCGCCATCCGAGATGGGCGTGGTGAAATTCGCTGAAATGAGATCGCCGCTCATTTTCACCACGCCGAGCTGCGTCGCGCTCGTGACGGTGCCGGTGGCGTTGTTGTTGAGTTTCGCAGCCTGGAGAAAGTTGCTCGTATCCGTCGCGCTGCCGAGGATGATGGGGTTCGCGCTGGAAAGCGTGATCCGATCCGTCACGGAATCATAGCTGGCCGTCACTTCGCTGCCGGTCGCGGCTTGGATGTTGTCGAACACCATCTGCAACGTGTCGCCAGTGGCAATGGTGATCTTCTGTCCATTCACCGTGAAAGTGCCCGCCGTGACCGCCGTGGCAAATGGCGCACTGCTCACCAACAACCCGCTCACGTCGTTGGTGGCATTGAGAGAATACCCTGCGCCGGACGCGCCGACTTGTTTCGCAGCGGTGGCGATCTGTGTGACGTTGAAAGCGTAGGAGGCGATGGTCGCGCCCGCAGCCGCCGTGGAAGTGGCGATGGAATCGTCCGAGGTCCTGGCAGTGCGGGTATCGAAAAGCTCGGTGGAATTCAGCGCTTGCACCCGCGTCTGGAGCGAGGTCAGTGCCGTCTGGATCGCCGCATAAGCGGTGTTCTGCCTGGCCATAGTGGACTGGTCTGAACGCAGCCGCGTCTGAGGAATGCGCTCTGCGTCGGAGAGCGTATCCACCAACGAGCGCCAATCCAGCCCGGACACCAGTCCTGATAAGCCTAAATCTGCCATACGTCGTGGTTATCGGCAGGATGGGGTTGGGACTTTAGGGAAAAAATAAAGTGGCTCGGACGACACCGTGCGATGTCGTCCGAGCTTTGTAGCGACTAACCGGTCAACGTCCCTTATTGGAGGAGACGCAGAGCGGATTGCGGAGTCGCATTTGCCTGAGCCAACATCGCCGTGCCTGCCTGTACGAGGATGTTGTTACGGGCAAACTTGGTGCTTTCTTCGGCCACATCCACGTCCTTGATGCGGCTGTTAGCTGCCGTGAGGTTGTCACGGAGAACTGCCAACTGCTCGTTGTAGGAACTCAACACCGAGATGTTGGATCCCACAGTCGCACGATCCGTGGCGACAGTGTTGATCATGGCGCCGACTGCGGTTTGTGCAGCCGCCGCGCCCGTGGTGAGGTTGGAAGCCGACAGGTTGTATGCAGCTCCGTTGATGCCCGTCATAGCGTAAGTGGCGCCTTCGCTGTCCACCGTCACGTTACGAGCCGTGTTGTCGAGCAGACCCACGCCGTTGAACTGCTTGGTCGCGAGGTCGTTGATGAACGTGGCTTGCGCCGCGAACTCCGTTTGATACAGCGCAATGTCCGCCGCACCCTTGGTCACGTCCTGCGACATGACTGAAAGCTCGCTCATACGATCCAGGGCTTTGGCGATCTTCTTGAGATAACCGTCCTGGGTCTGGCTGAACGAGATGGCGTTGCTGACGTTTGTGCTGACAGCGTTGGTACGATTGATCTGCGCGTCGAAACGCGAAGAGACCGCCAAGCCAGCCGCGTCGTCTTCCGGTGAAACGATCTTGAGACCGGAGGACAAGCGCGCGAGCGACTTGTTCAATGCATTGGTGGATTCGCCGAGCAGTCGGGCGCCTGTTTGAGCTGCGATGTTTGTATTGATGACCATACTATTACTCTTTCCTTGAGTTCATCTCCGTGAGGAGATGTTTGTTGATGCACGACATCCCTGCCGTGTTGGTGAAGTTTGGCTAAGGCCTTCACCGTATTCCTCGTTGGCTCTTTGTGGCTGCCAACCGCCTGTCACTAGACAAGAACTGTATCGGCAGGTTTGGAATAAACTTAACCCGATGTCTTCTTTGAAGCCGCAGTTGAGGAGATGATTTCAACCGCATGAACAAAGGGTTTTCTCGTAAAGCAACCATCTGCCGTTGATTGTGTGAATAGCTTGCTGCGCTCGCCGATGTTCGGTCTTAACCGGAACGATGCAGACGAACGAGGGCGGGAGAAACGCAAAGACGCAAAGGCCGCAGAGAATCGCAGAGTGGAGACAGTTACTGGCAACACACTGTTCGGTGTTCGTATTCCAAAATGAAATTCTCTGCGCCTCTCCGCGTTCTCAACGTCTCTGCGTTTGTTCCAACCCTTTCCTACTACATGGATTCGGCTAAGAGTGACACGAAGTGACTGCCTGCTTCCAGCCCTCTTAAACAAAACGAAAACCCGCGTCGTGCTTTCGCACGGCGCGGGTTTCTGTGTACCGCTCCTTGAGATTAACCGATCAGCTTGAGGACAGATTGCGGCACCGCGTTGGCCTGCGCCAACATCGCCGTGCCCGCTTGCACCAGGATGTTCGACTTCGCGAACATTGTGCTTTCCTCCGCCACATCCACATCTTTGATGCGGCTGTTAGCAGCGGTGAGGTTGTCACGCAACACCGCGTTCTGGTCGTTGTAAGAACTCAGCACCGAGATGTTCGCGCCGACATTGGCGCGATCTGTTGCGACCACATTGATCATGGCCGTGACTGCTGCCTGTGCAACCGCCGCGCCCGTGGTGAGGTTGGAGGCCGACAAGTTATAGGCCGCGCCGTTCACGCCTACCATGTTGAACGTGGCGCCTTCACTATCCACAGTCACGTTGCGAGTTGTGTTATCGAGCAAGCCCACGCCGTTGAACTGCTTCGTGGCCATGTCATTGATGAACGTGGCTTGCGCCGCGAACTCCGTCTGATACAGCGCGATGTCCGCCGGCCCCTTGGTCACGTCCTGCGACATGACTGAAAGTTCGCTCATACGATCCAAGGCTTTGGCGATCTTCTTGAGATAGCCGTCCTGGGTTTGGCTGAACGAAACAGCATTGCTGACGTTGCTGGTGATGGCGCCGATGCGGTTGATCTGGGCGTCGAAACGCGAAGAGACCGCCAAGCCAGCCGCGTCATCTTCCGGTGAAACGATCTTCAGACCGGATGACAAACGAGCGAGGGATTTGTTCAACGCCTTGGTGGAGTCAGAGAGCAGGCGGGCGCCTGTCTGAGCTGCGATGTTAGTATTGATTATCATAACTCTATTCCGTGAGTCGCCCCCTTATGAGGGGCATTTGTTGTTACACAGCGTCCTTGCTGTGGATGAGATTTGGTTCGGGCACTCACCGTTCTCCCTGCAAGTTCTTTGTGGCGACTTGCGACCCGTCAATTAAGACAAGGAGTTCATCGGCCACTGCCGCCAAACCTTTAGCCCGCACTGAAGAAAAATGTGATTGGAACGCCGAACTCTGATCCGAAGCGAAGAAGGGCGGTTGAATAAGGAAGCCAGGAAGCCATGAACAACAGGGGCGGATTCATGGTTTCCTGGCTTCCTTATCAAAACATCCGTCCGCACAGCTATTGTCTTGTCGCGCGCCCCGGCTTTCGGTTGAATCACTCCCACATTATTTATGGCAACTAAAACCATCATCAAACCCGCGAAATCACCCACAGCCGTCGGCCCGTACAACCACGCCGTGCGCGTTGGCGACCTCCTGTTCTGCGCCGGCCAAATCCCCATCAGCCCGGCAGACGGCAATCTCATCGCTGGCGACATCAAAGCCCAGACCGAGCGCGTGCTCGAAAACGTGAAAGCCATCCTCGACGACCAGAAGCTCACGTTCGCCAACGTGGTGAAATCCACCGTGTTCATGACCAACCTCGCCGACTTCGGCGGCATGAACGAAATCTACGCCAAGTATTTCACTGAGAATCATCCGGCGCGCTCCACCATTCAGGTCGCTGCGTTGCCCAAAGGCGCGAATGTGGAAATCGAAGTCGTGGCGCACTTTTAATTACTCGTAGCAGCCGACGTAAGGAGGCTCTGACCTCCCGGGTTTAGTTAGAGCCTCCTTACGTCGGCTGCTACATCGAACAAATGTCTTTAGGTCTTCAACTATTCCTCGCGTTCGCCATCGGTGGCGGACTCGGCTGGCTCATCGGTTCGCTGATGGCGCGCGGAAAACAGACCGTTGCGCCGAATGATCAGCGGTTGGAAAACGAACTCCGCCAACAACTCAACCAACGCGACGGGGAACTCGTCCAGCTTCGCAGCGAAACCGTTTCCATCAATACCTCGCTCGCCACGGCTCAGGCGAATCAAGCGAGTGCAGAGAAGTTGTTGGCAGAGCAGAAAGCACTGCACGAACGCGCTCTCGCCGAAGCCAAAGAATCTCAAACCAAGGCTTTGACCGATCTGCGCGAGGCGTTCAAGGCGTTGAGCGCGGATGCGCTGAAGCAGACCGCGCCGGAGTTTCTGCGCCTGGCGGAACAATCGTTCGGCAAGTTTCAAGAAACAGCCAAGGGCGATCTCGCGCAACGACAGGAAGCCATCAAAGGATTGGTTGAGCCGCTCAAGCAGCAGTTGGATTCGTATCAGAAGCAATTGCTCCAAAACACCAACGCGCAGGCCGACACGCTCGGCAAGGTGAAGGAACAACTCACCGCGCTCGCCTCGTCCAATCAAACTCTCGCCGCAGAGACAGCGCAATTCCGCTCCGTGCTGAAATCAAATCAGGCGCGCGGACGTTGGGGCGAAGAGACGTTGCGCCGCGTGGTGGAAGCAGCGGGCATGAGCGCGCATTGCGATTTCACGGAGCAGGCACAATCCGACGACAAGAAGCCGGACATGATCGTGAAGCTGCCGGGAGATCGCCTGATCATCGTGGATGCGAAGGTGCCGGAGTTGGATTTCTTGAACGCGCTCGACACCGCCGACACCACCAAACGCGCCGAGGCCCTTGCTGCACACGCCTCCAAACTCAAGGCTACAATCAAGGCTCTGGCCGACCGCGATTATCCAAGTCAGTTTCCGAACGCGCTCGACTACGTGGTGCTGTTTCTCCCGGCGGAATCATTGTTCAGCGCGGCTCTTGAGGGCGACCAGGATTTGATCGTGGAAGCCGCGCGCAAGCGGATTATGATTGCCACGCCCGCGTCGTTGATCGCGCTGCTGCGTTCCGTGAGCGTGAGCTGGCAGCAACACGCGCAGACAGAGAACGCGCAGAAAATCGCAGATGCGGCCAATGAGTTGTTTCAACGCATCACAGTCTTCATGGGATATTTTTCCGATATTCGCGCCGGACTTGAAGGTGCGAACAAGGCATTCAACAAAGCCGTCGGCAGCTATGAATCTCGCGTGCGCCCGACTGGTGAGAAGCTGCTCAAACTTGGCGGCGGCGAGCCGGGAAAAGTGATTCCTGAAATCACACCTGCGGATACAGCATTGCGCGCGTTGCCGGAGAATTGATTTGAAAAGCCGGTTGCGCCATCGGGCGTCCGGGATATGATTTTCGCATGAGCACAGCAGCAGAAGTCATCCAGGCCAGTCAAAAACTTGCGCCGGAAGAACGCTGGGAACTTTACCGCCAGCTACGCGAGGCGGCGGACATCCAGCAACATCAATTCGCCGAACTGCGCCGGGATGTTCTTGCCGGAGTTCAACAGATCGAAAGCGGAGATGTTGCTCCACTTGATGTTCAGTCCATCAAGCGTGAAGTGGCGAACCGTCTTTCCAATCGCTCAACGAACTGATGCCAACGGTTCAACGCACAAGTCTCGCGCACGCCGATCTGATTGAAATTGCTCTCCGCATCGCCACGGACAATCCCGCTGCGGCAGACTCATGGTTGGAAACCATCGAACAGAAAAGCCGGTTGCTGGCAACGATGCCGCAAATGGGCAGGTTGA
Source organism: Verrucomicrobiota bacterium (assembly GCA_031384405.1). Classification (GTDB taxonomy): domain Bacteria; phylum Verrucomicrobiota; class Verrucomicrobiia; order Limisphaerales; family JADLHS01; genus JADLHS01. Next base: position 6,830 of record JANNAO010000330.1, read on the forward strand.
GACCTGAATTGTCGCCGGGAATTCGCAGTTGGGCAGTCGGGGAATATATGATCTTCTACTGCGAGATTCCGGACGGAATCGTGATCGCCAGGGTGTTGCATGGCTCACGCGATCTTCCTGCGTTGTTCGCTTCTTAATATGAGCATTGTTCCGAAATGGCTGTTGGTCTGTGTTGCTTCGGTTGCATGGCTGCAATTTCCAGTGCGCGCGGCAGAACCTTCCGCACTGGCCATCGCGGTGCGGCTGGATTCACTCACAACCAACATCGCCGCCGAACTCACCGCGCGCATGAGCACGAATGTCGTGCGCGGCAGTTACACGACGGTGTGGCGCGAGTTTGAGGATCAAGCCATCCAATCGTTGAAGGAGATTTTGCCGAAACACATTCACGAATTGAGCGCGAAGAATTTTGATGGCGGTGAGGCGATTGCCGGGCGCGAGAAGAACCGGCCCGCCGATTTCGCCATCCGCTGCGGCACAAACACAATTGAGATTTCCATCAAGACGGCACGTAATTCCGGCCAGCCGGAGAATGACATGGGAACGTTTCGCGATCACGAGAATCGGAAGAGGCAGTTCGCGGCGGCGTTCACAGTGTGGGTTCGTTATGAGGACAAGGGCGGGGTGTTGCGGGCGGAGAGGGTGTTCTTTGATCGCTCGTGGCGGTTCGTGGGCAAGTCCACGCTGGTGGATGGCGTGAAGTATCGCAAGAAGGACGGCAACATGCGGCCCAAGTCCTGGGCGATGTTTGATTCAGGAAAATCAAACTGGAAATCCGAGGAGGACTTCGAGGCAGCAGTGAAGCGCGCGGAAACTTTTCGCGCGAACGAACTGGTGAAGGAACATCTCGGCGACTTGAGCGAGGAAGATCAGCGCGTGTTGCATGAGCGGTTGCACGAGAAATTTGTGAAGCCGGGGACGACTACGAATGGACATCCATGATCACGAATCCGAAACAGCTTTGAAACGGACTGCGCGGGGCATGCTCTGTTTCAATCCGTGTCTGACCCGTCGTGGTCGCGCCCCTCGGACGTCTGAGAGGGTGGCTGGCTTTACGCTCAGGCCAGTTTGAGATTCTTCAACACCTGCACGGTGGAAGCCGCCTTGTTGAGCGTGTAGAAATGCAGACCGGGTGCGCCGCCGCGAAGCAATTCTTCGCATTGCTTCGTGCAGTATTCGATGCCGAACTCCGCCGCCGCAACGTCGTCTGCCCCGATGGCATCCAGCTTCGCACCGAGTGCGGAAGGAATTTTTGCGCCGCACATCACCGTGAACTTCTTGATCTGCGTCGCACTCACGATGGAGATCATTCCGGGGATGATCGGCACGTTGACGCCGTTCTTGGCGAGGTGATCTCGGAACTCAAAATAGTCTGCGTTGTTGAAAAACATCTGCGTGATGACGAAGTCTGCGCCTGCGTTGACCTTGTCCTTGAGTCGCGCCCAGTCCACGAGCTTGCCCTCCTTGCACGCGATATGACCTTCGGGAAACCCCGCGCAGCCGATGCTGAACCCACCCTGCTCGCGGATGAAATTCACGAGCTGCGACGAGAACTCGAACCCGCCGGGTGTCGGCACGAATTCTCCACCCGTCGGCGGATCACCGCGTAACGCCAGAATGTTTTTGCACCCGACCGCCTTGATCTTCTGCAACAACTCGCCCACTTGTTCGCGCGTGTGGTTGACGCAGGTGAGGTGCGCGAGCGCGGTGAGATTGTGTTCGCGTTGGATGCGATCCACGATCATCAACGTCTTGTCGCGGGTGCTGCCGCCTGCGCCGTAGGTCACGGAACAGAAATCCGGGCGCGTCGTCATGAGTGTCGGGATGTGTTTCTCCAACAATGCGCGGTCGCCCTCCTCAGTCTTCGGTGGGAAAAATTCCAGCGAGATGACGGGCTTGCCTGTGGCGCGTTTGGCGGCGTAGATGTCTCGAATCAGTTTCATGATTGGCCGCGAATATGCCTGAACACTTCTGAAAATCCAGCCCGCGCGCGGGAAATGATTCGGCTTGTGTCTATCTGCCCGCATCCGGCGGTGGCTGCTGTCAACCTTCGCCAGGGACGACGTGGTATTCAGATTGAAGTGAATATGGTTTCTAACGCCGCCGACTTCTGGTTGTCTGTAGTGGGAACGGCGGACGGCTTGCGCGTTGGAGAGAGCGTCAATTCGTCGGCTGCCCATCTTATGCCCAATCCATCTGTCATTTCGCCCACTAGACAAAGTTCGGGCATCGTCGGCTTCGCCGCATTCTGCGTCGTCACGCTGCTGGGTCTGTTTTCCGGGTTGCGCATTTTCCTGATCGTGAAGTTCGTGCCGGGTGGTCTGGCGTCATCCGAGATCCGAAGCGTCCTGCTGGAGGGCTTGCACCGGGATGTGTTCGTGGCGTTGGTGCTGGTGCTGCCGTTGTTGGGGTGGGCGTTTCTTGTGCCGCGTCGGTGGATGGCCAAGGCGTGGCATCGGCACTTTTTCTGGCTCGTGTGTTTCGTCTGGTGGCTGGTGGAGATTTTTCTCCTCGGCACGGAATACTTTTTCTTCGACGAGTTTCAATCACGTTTCAACACCGTGGCGGTGGATTACATCCTGTATCCGCATGAGGTGTTCGTGAACATCTGGGATTCCTATCCCGTGGTGAAAGTCCTGATCGGTTGCGCGTCGTTGGCGGCTGTGTGGTGGATCGCCGCGCGGATTTTGTTCGCTGGGATGTGGAGTGCGACGGTGAACCGCGGACGAGCCTTCGGAGCGATTGTCGTTGTGTTGATCCTGTTGTGCGTTCTCGCGCCGACGATCAACTTCAAGAGCGCACGCGTCGGAAAGGATCGCACACTGAATGAAATCGCAAACAACGGCAGCATCGCCTTTGTCTGCGCGGCATGGACGCGGAATCTGGATTTCGCCGGCAACTACAAAACGTTGCCCGCTGACGAAGCCTACGCGCGCACGCGGAAGATTCTCGCTGCGCCCGGCACAGAGTTTATCAAAGAAGGAAGTTCTATCCATCGTCGCGTCGCGGGTGATTCCGCCAAGCCGCGATTGAACGTCGTCTTGTTCCTCGAAGAAAGTCTCGGTTCGGAGTTCTGGGGTTGTCTTGGACGCACGAACACGTTGACACCTGAGATGGATGCACTCTCGCTTGGTGACTGTTTGTTGTTCACGAACATCTACGCCTGCGGCAACCGAACGGTACGTGGCGTGGAGGGCGTGCTGGCGTCATTCCCGCCGTTGCCTGGAGATTCCATTGTGAAGCGCGACAAGTCCGACAACGTCGAGACACTCGCCCGTGTGCTTAAACGCGATGGCTACGACACAGTGTTCTTCTATGGCGGACGCGGATTGTTCGACGGGATGCGTTCCTTTGCCGTGCGGAACGGCTTCGACAGATTCGAGGAGCAGAAAAATTTTCCAGACGCCAAGTTCACGACTATCTGGGGCGTGGACGATGAGGAAGTGTTCCTTCGAGCGAATGAAGAATTCAAGCAGCTTGCTTCCACTGGCAAACCATTCTTCAGCACGATACTCTCTATCTCCAATCACAAACCCTACACGTATCCAACAGGGCGGATTCTTGAAGACCCGGCCCAACATCGGCGTGAGAACGCGGTGAAGTATTCCGACTTCGCTCTGGGAGAGTTTTTTCGTGCGGCCAAGAAGGAATCTTATTGGACGAACACGATCTTCGTGGTCATCGCCGATCACGGAGCGCGGGTCTATGGCAGCCAGAGCATTCCGATCCATTCGTATGAGATACCACTGGTGATCATCGGGCCGGCTGTGGTGAAAACGCACGAGCACATCGGAACTCTCGGCAACTCTCTCGATGTCGCACCCACGATTCTCGGCCTGCTGGGGCGGCCTTATGAAACGATGTTCTTTGGGCGCGATCTGCTTGGCGGTTCGCTCGCCGACAGGCGCGCGGTGCTTAACCACAATCGCAGCGTCGGACTGTATCGGGATGGGAAGCTCGTCGTGCTGGGATTGAAGCAAGGCGTGGAGTTTTACGCGGGCGACCCCAAGCGCGAAGACATCAAGCCTGTGACCGCACCAGATACTGCCGATCTCGAGCAGGTGAAGGACACGATTGCCTTGTTCCAGGTGGCTGACGATCTTTACTCGAACGAGCGATACCGGATTGATTCGCCGACCAACAACGCAGCGACGAAATAATAGGCACGCAACAAATCAGATTGGTGCGTGTTCAATGACAAGAGAACCCAACATGAAAACAAACAACGAAACACCTCGACTGGATCAAAAGAGAAAACTCGTCGCGCTGTTCGTGGGCATCGTGATCGTCGCCAGCCTCATCGCGGGCTGCGTTGTCATGTCAGTTTATCCGTACTACCAAGCGAAGGATGTGAGCTTTGATGCCGCATTGCTCGGCAGATGGATTCCCGCTGACGCAACCAACGCCAGCACAGCGGACGAATTCTGGACGTTCGAGAAGATCAACGACCGCACCTACAAGCTCACGACGGTTGAAGGAAGAACCAACCACTACGATGCCGTCCGCTTCAAGTTGGGTGGCGCGACATTTCTGGATTGTCTGACGCGTGAACGCAGCGAAGTTCAAACACCCAATCATATTCTCATGCGAACTGAAATCGTCGGGTCACAACTCAAGATGGAGTTGCTCGACTACAAGTGGCTTTGCGATTTGGTCGAGAAAAACCCGCGCATCATCCGCCACGTTCTCGTTGCCAATGAGGCGGGCAGCGAAGGCGGTGGCGGGCAGGTCGTTCTCACCGCCGACACCGCCGAGCTTCAGAAGTTCGTTCTCAAACACCTCAAGACGACGAACGCGTGGGTTGAGCCGCTGGTCATGAAGCGTTGAGTGGTTGTTCGGGCTGGTTGTTCGGGCGGCGTGTTCCATTTTTCAAAAACGGGATGCTTGCCAAAGAACAGCGCGGTTGGCATCCTTCGCGACTGTTATGAAAAATCTTATAGGACTCATCATTTTGGCCGCTGTCTGCATCGCACTCGGCGTCGTTTTGTTCACCAGCAAGAAACAGGCGGAAGACGAAAAACGCGTCGCCACCACCACCATTCTCAACCTCTCGAACGATGTCGTGAAGACCAGTTCCGATCTCACCGAACAAGTGCAGGTCAACACCATGCTTTCCAACGACCTCACCAAGGCGCGCTCGGAATTCGGCACGTTGACCAATACTTTCACCCAGGTCGCGGGCAGCTTGAAGAAGACTGAAGCCTCGTTGAAGGCCACCCAGACCGCGCTCGCCGAACGTGATCAAAAAATCGCCGCGCTCGAAACCCAGAACCGCGAGCTGGACGAGAAAGCCATTGATCTCAGCGCCGCCCTCACCAATCTCACCTCCCAGATCACCGAGACTCAACGCAAGCTTGATGCGTCCGAAGGCGACAAGGCGTTCCTCCAAGGCGAACTCACGCGCCTCATGGTCGAGAAGGCCGAACTCGAAAAACAATTCAACGATCTCGACACACTCCGCCGTCAGGTTTCCAAGTTGAAGGAAGAACTCTCTGTCGCTCGCCGTTTGGAATGGATCCGCAAAGGCATCGGCTTCTCCGAAGAAAAAGGCGCGACCAAGCTGATGAACGTCAAACCGGTGAACGACAGAACCAATGACTTCGATCTCAACGTCGAAGTGAACTCGGATGGCTCGGTCAAAACGATCCCTCCGCTCACCAACGCCCCTGCTGGCGTGAAGTAAATGTCGCCCGCTGGCTCGCTCGTAGATTCGCATGGCCGCACGCTGCGCGATCTGCGGGTGAGCCTTACCGACCGCTGCAATTTCCGCTGTCTCTATTGCCTCCCCGAAACTGAGGCGGCGCAAAATTTCTATCGTGGTCGCTGGGCACAGATGCCCGATTCCAAACCCATCGTTCAAGAATGGGTTCCCAAAGCTCACCTGCTCTCGTTCGAGGAAATTGAACGCATCATCCGCCTTGCCGTCAGTCTCGGCATCACCAAGATTCGTCTCACCGGCGGCGAACCGATGCTCCGTCAACAACTCGAAAAACTCGTCGCTCGCATCTCTGCCATTCCCGGCATCGAAGACCTCGCGATGACCACGAACGGTTTTCTCTTCGCTGAAAAAGCCCGCGCGCTTCGCGATGCCGGTCTGCGTCGCGTCAGCTTCAGCATGGATTCGCTGGATCGCGACAACTTCAAGAAGATGACCGGACGTGATGGGCTTGAAGCCGTTCTCAAAAGCATCCGCCTCGCAAAAGAACTCGGCTTCGCGCCGGTGAAAGTGAACGCCGTCGTCATCCGCGAGATCAACGATCACGAGATCGAATCGCTCGTCGAATTCGCCCGCGACGCGGATGTGAGTCTGCGCTTCATCGAGTTCATGCCGCTGGATTCTGCGCGCGCTTGGCAAAAGGAAATGGTTGTCCCTGGCGCAGAAATTCTCCGTCGCCTGCAAGCGCGCTTTGATCTGCGCCTCGTCACGAACGACAATCCTTCTTCCACTTCCAAACGCTGGGCGCACGCCGATGGGCGCGGCGAGATCGGCATCATCGCGCCGGTGAGCGAACCCTTCTGCGGCCATTGCAATCGCATCCGCCTCACCGCTGATGGCAAAGTCCGCACCTGCCTGTTCAGCGTCACCGAACACGACTTGCGCTCACTCCTCCGCAACGGCGCGAGCGACGAGGAGTTAAACAGATGGCTGCGCGGTGTGGTCTGGCAAAAAGAAGATCGTCATCACATCGGCGAGCCGGATTTTGTCCCTGCGTCGCGCTCGATGAGTTGCATCGGCGGATAGAACCTCCCCATGATTTTGCCGTAATCAGGATGCCCTCAAGTTCGCGGCAACCGAGAAGGCAAAATCATGGGGAGAACTGTTTTGTTTATCCACACGGCGGAGTCGTGGCGTCGGGGTTCACCGCTCATGAATCCGGAAAACATTCAACGTTCAACATTCAACTTCCAACATCGAAGTGCGCGCCCGTGCGATTGTGGCCAATTTATGCCACCTGACATGACATTCGTCTTCGCTACCATTTGCCCGGCATTACCGCCATCAATGCAACGCACCTCTACATGAACCAACTCGGAAAAACATTTCTTCGCGCCGTCGTCATCACCGCTCTTGCCACGACGCAATTTCTCCACGCTGCTGTCGAAACATTGCGTCCACCTGCGGTGCCGCTCGTGGCGTGCGATCCGTATTTCAGCATCTGGTCGCCGGGCGACAAGTTGAACGAGGTGCGCACAGAGCATTGGACGGGCAAACCGCATCGCCTCACCAGCGCGGTGCAGATTGATGGCAAAACATTTCGCGTGATGGGTGCGGCGTCCGCCACTACGGCTGCATTGCCGCAGACTCAGGTTGAAGTGCTGCCCACGCGGACAATTTATTCCTTCGAGGGCGCAGGTGTGAAACTGACGCTCACATTCCTGACACCCGCCCTGCCTGATGACGTTGATCTGCTCTCGCGCCCCGTGACTTATCTGACCTATGATTTTCAGTCCACGGACGGCAAGTCGCACGATGTCTCGATCCAGTTCGATGCCAATGGCGAAATCGTCGTCAACGAACCCAGACAGAGAGTCGTGGTGGAAACCGTGAAGCTGCCCAAACTCGCCACGCTCCGCATCGGATCGAGCGACCAGCCGGTTCTTGCGAAGAAGGGCGACGACATCCGCATTGATTGGGGCTATCTCTACATCGCGGCGAACACCTCGTTTGCCAACGGTTCAATTAAGCCGACCGGCACGAACGCAGTTGCGGCGGACATCGCTCAGGCGACGCTGAACTTCTCCACCTTCAAGGTCAGTTCAAAACCCGTCTCCCGCATGTTGATGCTCGCGTACGACGACGAGTATTCGATCCAATACATGAAGAAAAATCTGCGCCCGTACTGGCGGCGCAACGGCGATGACGCGGCGGCGTTGTTGAAGAAGTCTGCCGCAGAATACGAATCGCTCCAGAAACGCTGCGTGAAGTTCGACGCCGAGTTGATGGCAGACCTGCGCAAAGCCGGCGGAGAGAAATATGCCCGGCTCGGCGCGCTCGCGTATCGCCAATGTTTCGCTGCGGGTAAATTTGTGGCCGATGCCAACGGCCAGCCGATCTCGTTCTGCAAAGAGAACCATTCCAACGGCTGTATTGGCACGTCGGATGTTTTCTATCCCATGGCGCCGCAATTCTTGTTGTTCGGCCCGTCGTTGGCAAAGTCGTTCCTCGTGCCGTTCATGGACTACGCGGCGAGCGAGCGCTGGAAGTTTCCCTTCGCGCCGCACGATCTTGGCACTTACCCGCACGCCAACGGCCAGGTTTATGGCGGTGGCGAACGCGATGAGCGCGACCAGATGCCCGTGGAAGAATCCGGCAACCTGCTGATCCTATTGGCCGCCGTCTCGCAGATGGAGGGCAACACCACTTTTGCCGATCGCTATTGGCCGCAATTGGAGAAGTGGGCGTTGTATCTGAAGGAAAAAGGTTTTGATCCTGAGAACCAACTTTGCACGGACGACTTCGCGGGACACCTCGCGCACAACGTCAACTTGAGCGTGAAAGCCATCTGCGGTCTCGGCTCGTTCGCCAAGATGTGCGAGATGCGCGGCGACAAGGCGAAGGCGGATGAGTATTTCAAACTCGCGCGCGAGTTCGCTCAACGTTGGGTGAAGGAAGCTGCGGAGGGAGATCACACCCGGCTCGCGTTTGATCAGCCGGGATCTTGGAGTCAGAAATATAATCTCGTGTGGGATCGCATCCTTGGATTGAACCTGTTCCCCGCCGAAGTCGCGCGCAAGGAAATGGACTTCTACAAAAAGTCGCAGAACAAATACGGCCTGCCACTCGACAATCGCAGAGATTACACCAAGCTCGATTGGATCACTTGGACGGCCACGCTCACGCAAAACCGCGCAGACTTCGAAGCACTGATTGATCCGATCTACACGTTTCTGAACGAGACGAAAGATCGCTCCCCGATGACAGATTGGTATGAGACGAAGGACGCGAGAAAGGTCGGCTTCACGGCGCGGCCTGTGGTGGGCGGCGTTTTCTTGCAAATGCTTTACGACAAAGCCGTGTGGCAGAAGTGGGCCAAGCGCGACAAAACAAAAGCCGCGAAGTGGGCGGTCATCCCCAAGTTACCCGTGGTGACGACAGTGATCCCGGCGGCAGACAACGCATCTGCACTCTGGCGTTATACGACGACCCGCCCCGGTGCGGATTGGTTTCAACCCAGCTTCACGAATACAGATTGGCAGCAGGGCCAGTCTGGTTTCGGCACTGCCAACACACCCGGCACCGTAGTGAAAACCGTTTGGAACAAGGCCGACATCTGGATGCGCCGCGAGGTTTCCTTCACAGCGGATCAGTTGAAAAACGTGCAAGCCTGGTTGCATCACGATGAAGAAGCAGAGGTTTATATCAACGGCGTGCTCGCGGTGAAAACCAGCGGCTACACATCCAGCTACGAAAACTTCGAACTCACACCCGCAGGCAAGGCTGCTCTCAAGCCCGGAAAAAACATCGTCGCCATCCACTGCCATCAGACTGGTGGCGGACAGTATGTGGACATGGGCTTCGTGAAGATCGAACCGGCGAGCAAGAATTGACGGTTCAAAATAATTGTCAGAGTTCAACGGGATTCCCGGCTCGACAGCGGCGGCAGCGAACCTGACAATTTTTTCATGAGTTGGATTTACAGGCAGATGATCCGTCCGGCGTTGTTCCAGAATGACGCGGAGACGATCCATTCCCGGACGATGCACGGATTGGCTTGGGCAGGGAGGCACGCGTTTGTCTGCGATGTGATGGAGTCATTTCTCTCGCCGCCAACGTTGCCAGTGGATTTGTTTGGGCTGCGATTCACCAATCCTATCGGGCTGGCGGCGGGGATGGATAAGTGCGGTGAAGCTGTGCCAACGTGGGCGGCGCTGGGTTTTGGATTTGCAGAACTTGGTGGCGTGACGTGGCTCGCGCAACCGGGAAATCCCACACCGCGCATCTTCCGCGCTGTGTCAGAAGAAGCCATCGTGAATCGCATGGGATTCAATAATCCTGGCGCGGAAGCCCTGGCGGAGAAACTTAAACAGTGGCGTGCGATGGGTCGTTGGCCGAAGCATCCGGTGGGGATCAATCTCGGCAAATCCAAAGTGACGCCGCTGGACAAAGCTGCGGAGGATTACGCCAACTCGTTCCGCGCGCTGCGCGATCTCGCGGATTTCTTCGTGGTGAATGTGAGTTCGCCCAATACACCGAATCTGCGTCAGCTTCAGGACAAGGCCGCGCTTGATGAAATTCTGGCGGCGATCCAGGAAGTCCAAGGTCTAAAGTCTAAAGGCTCAAGTCCGAAGCCGATTCTTGTGAAGGTCGCGCCTGATCTTAGCTTCGAGGCGTTGGATGAGATTCTCGAACTGGTCGGGTCGCGGAACATCGCGGGCATTGTCGCTACGAACACAACCATCGCCAGACCGGCCACTGAGGATGCCGCAGCACAGCGTGTTTATGCGGAGACTGGCGGGTTGAGTGGGCGACCGCTCCGCGCTCGCAGCACGGAAGTGATCCGGCATCTGTTTCGGCAAACGGGTGGCAAATTGCCGCTCATCGGCGTGGGGGGAATTTTCACTGCCGAAGATGCGTGGGAAAAAATCACCGCCGGAGCGAGCTTGGTGCAGGTCTATACTGGATTGGTTTATCAAGGGCCGAACATCGCCAAGGAACTCGTGACCGGATTGAGGGAGAAGCTTTCTCAAGCAGGACTGACGGAGGTGCAGCAGGCTGTCGGGATCGAGCGGGGATAGGTTGAAAAAGAAGTGGTGGGTTGGCGGGGACTCGAACCCCGGACCAACCCCGAAAGGGTTCGGGGCTGCTCTAACCACCGGCTCGCCGCAAACTCTCAAGCGTGTAGATGGCGAGGCTGGGATTTTTCTTTCGCTTCAACTCGCGCTCCAGCTTGCGAGCTTCAGTGAGTTCAGGGACTTCGAGACTCGCGACCAATTCCAATGGGTAGCCGAGGCGAGCGGTGGAGTGAGTTCCGCCATTGCGATGTTCGACGAGGCGACGTTCGAGGTCGTTTGTTGAGCCGATGTAATGGCGGCCTGAACTTCCGCGAAGGATATAGACCCAAGGCATGGCGTGAAAAAGAAGTGGTGGGTTGGCGGGGACTCGAACCCCGGACCAACCCCGAAAGGGTTCGGGGCTGCTCTACCCACTGGCACGGCGCAAACTCTCAAGAGTGTAGATGGCGAGGCTGGGATTTTTCTTTCGCTTCAACTCACGCTCCAGTTTGCGTGCCTCAGCGAGTTCAGGAAGTTCGAGACTCGCCACGAGTTCCAACGGATAGCCGAGGCGAGCGGTGGAGTGAGTTCCGCCATTACGATGTTCTACGAGGCGACGTTCGAGGTCGTTGGTTGAACCGATGTAATGGCGGCCTGAACTTCCGCGAAGGATATAGACCCACGGCATGGTGTGAAAAAGAAGTGGTGGGTTGGCGGGGACTCGAACCCCGGACCAATGCCTTAAAAGGGCACTGCTCTACCAACTGAGCTACCAACCCACACTGTTGCTAAATTAAAACTCGAACCCCAACCAGCCAAGCTATCAGCCCACAAATCCTCAGTCACTTTCCTGACAGGAATCAAGAATCGAAGCCGGAAACGGCACTCGCGCGGTTCAAGCGAGGGGCGAAAAAGTATTCAAACCCCATTCCGTTCGCAAGGGTTTTCCCGCGTGACCCCGACCCTCCCGCCTGACATTCTGCTCGCGTGACGACTGTTGATGCCAATCTATTACTGGAACAATTTCGCGCCGGAAAAGCTGGGCGCGATGAAGTGTTGCGCGCGTTTCAAGCCGCGCCCGTGGCTGATCTTGGTTTTGCCGTAGTGGATACTCACCGCGCACTTCGCAAAGGTTTTCCCGAAGTCATCTTCGGCGCGGGCAAAACTCCGGCGCAAGTCGTTGCCATCGCTGGCAAACTCGTCGAGCGCGAACAGAATGTTCTCGTCACTCGCATCACTGCCGATCACGCAAAAGCGTTGCGGAAGAAATTCAAGCGCGCCGTCCATCACGAACTCGCCCGGTGCGTGACCATTGAGAAGAAACCCTTGCCCAAGCGCGCCGGAATTATCGCCGTCCTCTGCGCGGGCACGAGTGATCTGCCCGTGGCGGACGAAGCCGCCGTCACCGCCGCCATCATGGGCAACAACGTCATGCGCATTACCGACGTGGGCGTGGCTGGGCTGCACCGGATACTTGCGCGGCTGGATGATTTGCAGAAAGCGAATGTGCTGGTGGTCGTCGCTGGAATGGAAGGCGCGTTGCCCAGCGTTGTGGCCGGACTCGTGAGCAAGCCAGTCATCGCCGTGCCGACGAGCGTGGGTTACGGCGCGAGTTTCGGCGGCGTAGCGGCATTGCTTGGCATGTTGAATAGTTGCGGCAGCGGCGTGACGGTGGTGAACATAGACAACGGTTTCGGCGCAGGCTACGCAGCGAGCCAGATCAATGCATTGGCGGAAAAATGAATCATCCACAAAAAGGCACAAGAAGCACAAAACAGCTTGGTGAGTTTTATTTTGTGCTCTTTGTGCCTTTTCGTGGCTAAACCAAAATGAAAACTCTCTATCTCGATATCTTCAGTGGCATCAGCGGTGACATGTTCATCGGCGCGATGCTTGACCTCGGCGTTGACCCGCACAAGCTCGCACGTCAGATCGAAAAACTAAAACTCGACGGCTTCCATCTGCACGTCGCGCAGGATGAACGGCAAGGCATCGCTGGCATCAAGTTTGATGTTCACCTCGCGCACGACCATGACCACGATCATCATCACGGTGACTGTTGCGATCACGAGCATGACGAGCACGAACATCACGACCACAAACATGGACACAGTCACGAGCATGGCAAACACCACGAACACGGCCACGCCCACCATCACGAGCACGCCGACCACAGCCACGGCGATCACGATCATTCGCACGATGACAGCCGCAATTTCTCCGAGATCAAGAAGCTCATCAACAAGAGTAAGCTCTCGCCGTGGGTGAAGAAGAAATCCATCGCGGTCTTCCAGCGCATCGCTGACGCGGAAGGGAAGATTCACGGCAAACCTGCGAGCGAAGTTCACTTCCACGAAGTCGGTGCGGTGGATTCCATCGTGGATATCGTGGGTGGCTGCATCGCGTTGGAGATGCTTGGCAAGCCGCGCGTCATTGCATCGCCAGTCGTTGAAGGCACGGGCTGGATTCGTTGTGCGCATGGGCGTTTTCCGATTCCTGCTCCTGCCACGCTGGCGATTCTCGGCGCGCGAAAAATTCCCGTCACGCAATGCGACGAACCGAACGAGCTCATCACGCCCACCGGCGCGGCGTTGCTGGCGGAGTTCGCGGAAAGTTTTGAAGTGATGAGCGGCATCGTTGTAGAGAAGATCGGTTTCGGCCTCGGCACACGCGAGAACAAGACGCGACCGAATGTGCTTCGCGCCGTGTTGGGGACGCAGTCTAAAGTCTCAGGTCTGAAGTCTAAAGCCGCTGGCGCAACCGCGAGTGGCCTATCCACTATCCACCATCAACCATCCACTCACCTCGATTGGGAAACCGACCGCATCGCCGTGTTGGAAACCAATCTCGATGATGTGAGCAGCGAAATCCTCGGCGCGTTCGTGGAATCTGCTTTGGCCGCTGGTGCGCTGGATGTTTTCCACACGCCGATCCAGATGAAGAAGAATCGCCCGGGCGTTCTGCTCACCGTGCTTTGCGCTGAAGCGGACGCGGACAAGTTCAGCGAGCAGATGTTGCGCGAGACGACGGCATTCGGCGTGCGCCGCACCATCGCCGAGCGCCGCAAGTTGAAGCGCGAGTTCGCCACAGTGAAGACGAAGTTCGGCAACGTGACGGTGAAACTTGGCAAGCTGAACGGCAAAGTCGTGCAAGCCGCGCCCGAGTTTGAGTCGTGCAAAAAGCTGGCAGCACAAAAGAAAGTTCCGTTGCGCCAGGTTTATGAAGCAGCCAGCAAAGCATTGCCGAAGGGATGATTTTGAAATGAAAAAATTCGACAGTATCGAGTCCGTCATCGCTGACATCCGCAAAGGGAAAATGGTCATCGTGGTGGACGACGCCGACCGCGAGAACGAGGGCGACCTCATCATGGCCGGGCAATTCGTGACGCCCACTGCGATCAACTTCATGGCCAAGCACGGGCGCGGATTGATCTGTGTGCCGACATCCAGCGAGCGTCTTCAACAACTTGGCATCGAGCGGATGGTGAAACAAAATCGCGAAGTGTTTCGCACGGATTTTCAAGTGAGTGTGGATGCGGCACACGGCATCGGCAGCGGCATCAGCGCGGCGGATCGTGCGAAGACCATCGCCGTCATGTCGTCGCCTACGGCTGTGCCGGATGATCTGGTGCAGCCGGGACACATGTTTCCCTTGCGCGCCAAGCCCGGCGGCGTTCTCCAGCGCGCAGGGCACACGGAGGCGGCGGTTGACCTTGTCACACTCGCTGGCGCGCGACCCATCGGCGTGATCTGCGAGATCATGAACGATGACGGCACGATGGCTCGATTGCCGGCGTTGCAGAAATTCGCCAAGAAACATCGGCTGAAACTTTGCACCATCGCCGATCTCATCGAGTATCGGCGGACGCGGGAAAAATTGGTGGAGCGCATCGAGACAGTGAAGATGCCGACGGAGTTCGGAGAGTTTGATTTGGTGTTGTATCGCTCGAAGGTGGACGGGCAAAACCATCTCGCGCTCGTGCGAGGAAATCTTGCCGGAAAGAAAAATGTGCTCGTGCGCGTCCACAGCGAATGTCTGACGGGCGATGTGTTTGGGTCGCGCCGCTGTGATTGCGGCCCGCAATTGCATCAAGCCATGCGGCAGATCGCCGAGGCGGGCTGCGGCGTGATCGTTTACATGCGGCAGGAGGGACGCGGCATCGGACTCGCGCCGAAGATCAAGGCTTACAAGTTGCAGGAGCAAGGTTATGACACGGTGGAAGCGAACGAGAAGCTTGGGTTCAAAATGGATTTGCGCGAATACGGTCTGGGCGCGCAGATCATCTCTGATCTCGGATTGAAAACCATCCGGCTGCTCACGAACAATCCGAAGAAGCTGGTCGGACTCGCAGGTTACGGTTTGAAAGTGGTGGAGCAAGTGCCCATCCGCGTGAAGCCGAATCCGCACAACGCAAAATATCTCAAGACCAAGCAGCAGAAGATGGGTCACCTGCTGTGAGTTTGCAAAGTTCGAGGACGCCGGGCCAGCGCGCCAGCGGTTGAGGTGCGGTGGCTTTAGTACCGTAACCCGGTTAAAAATCAGACTTGAAATGTACGCCTCAGAGACACACATTAGCCCCGTGCTGGTCGAAACAAAAGAACTTCGTGAGGAACGGTTGGTCGCCCGCGTGAGCGGGGCGGACAAGCAACTGTTCCAGCGGGCCGCCTCATTGGAGGGACGGTCGGTTGCCACCTTTGTCATCGCCCATGCCCGCGAAGTCGCCCGGCGCATCGTTGCCGATTACGAAACCATCGAACTTGATGCGGTTCAATCGCGCCGGTTTGTCAAAGCGCTGCTGAATCCAACGCCATCCGCTCCCACCCGTTTGAAAAAAGCCGCTGCTGCTTACCGGCAACGCGTGGCGGCTTGAGTCACGGCTCGTCTTTCTTTTCCAGCCCGATCCAATCAGGGATTGCCTTCATGGGTAGAAACATCTTCTGTCCATCCAGCGGCTGAAATCCAAACGTGCCGTAAAACTTTGCGGCGAGCGCATCTTTCGGATCCACCACAACGGCAACTGATCCGATGACCGAACTGTTTTCGTAAGAACGCTTGAGGGCGTCCACCATCAGCAGATCGCCGATGCCTTGTCCCTTAAACTCAATGGCGCGAGCCAGCCGTCCAAGCAATGTGGCAGGAAGCCGTGGGTAACGCGGTAATTTCTTGGTGAGTTCGGCAGGCAACTTCTCCAACTCAACCGTGGTTGCCGAGAGCGTGTAATAACCGGCGATTTGACCCTCATCAGCCACCGGCACGAGAACGAAACAAGCCGACGCCCGCGACTTGGCCTCCTTGCGTGCCCGTGTCCGAATGAACTCAGTCAATTCCGGCGACTCACACGCGAACTCATCCCGACGGTGAGCGGCAGGATTAAGAATCTCCACGCGAAACTGTGATTGGCTGGCCATGAATGGACGGCAGTGTATCGGGGCGACACCGATTTTCCAGTTTTCGATGAATGGATTCCGCCGGAGCGCGACTGTGTCCGCAGGATCAGTCGCAGCGCGTGGTGGGGCGAGGCTACTGACGAGCCGGCTTGCGAGGACGCGCGCCCCACCGAGATTTCTGTGTGCTGGTGGCCGTGCGCAAGCACCTGCGGCTGGTCTGCGACACAGCCGCGCTCCGGGAAAAAGCGGCGGTGAATGCGCCGACTCGTCGCGCCGTAATGTAACGAAAGCGGAAGTCCAGACGCTGCGCGAGGTTTGAAGGCGCTTGGCTGGTGCGGGCGCATCTTGGAGTGCGGGGACAAGCGTAGCGCGACACCGCTTTGGGTGAGGCGTGAATCAATGCGCAACCGTTCGTGCTAGGCGAAAGCACCGTCGCCGCGATGCTTTGCCAGCGCAGTCCAAGATGATTGGCGATGTGCGAGGACGCCGGGCCAGCGCGCCAGCGTTTGGAGTGCGGTGGCTTTAGCACCGCTCCTCAAAGGCGGATCAATTCACATGGGGCATTTTCAAGCACCGAGAGTTTGTCGAGCAGGTCACGAGTCAGAGCATCCAAAGTATGCTGCGGCAAATCACCCTCCACCGTCATTTGGATGTTATCCATCTCCTCCACGTAACGCACCAACACGCCTTCAATTTTAACCCGAACGACATTGTACTCATCCTCAGATTTGACCACCACTTCGTGAGCCACTGTTGGTTTATACAGATGATCAAACAATTCTAAATCTAGCGGCTTGCCCAACTCCTCTTCCGCAGTCGGAATTTTCAGATTCTTATTTAGCTCTTGGCCTGCTTTTCCCAGTTCAGGTATTTTCTTTGCCCAAACCGCCTGTTGATAATCGAACAGATGATTCCGTTCCCCATCCTTGCGCCGGACTTCCCAACGCGGCCAACGACGCTCAGTCAATCGTTCCCAACGCCAGTCGCTCAAATGCAATTTCCAATCATCAATGTTCTCGACCAAAGATTTGTCCGGGTCGCCACGGTCCAACTTGCCACCTTGAATCAAAATTGAGCGACCATCATCGGCCAAGGTTGCTTTGTGACGTTGAATCCAACCCGGCGACATTCCGGAGGTTTGCAAAGTGGAAATTGACAGCGTGTCTAGGTCGAGAGCTATCACTTGCGTTCGGCCCGGCGCGCGTTTGTCGGGATAACCAAGGTTGCCGATCAGAACGATGCGATTGCTGACGAGTGTGGCGGAGTGAAAATCGGTGGGCGGAAAGATATCACGCGGATAACCGTAGATTTCAATGCGTCCGTCGGGATGCTGAACCACCACATCGTTGTAGATGTAGAAGTCCGGGTCGTAAGAATCCTCGTGTTCACCAGCGATGAAGACTACCCGTCCATCTGGAAGCTGATTGGAACTCTGGCCAAATCGGTCAAAGCACCACCCCGGCCCGGCCTCAAACGGCGACGGCCCTTTGAGCCGTTCATTCACCACGAACGCATTTGCCCGGGACTTTATCAACCACTCCCAAACTGGATTGTTCATTCGCTCCGGATTGGATGTGCCCAAGCGAGGGGCACGCCATTTCAGAAATAACTCAGGGGTCACGGCTGGATCAATTGTCAGAGATTCTGCCGCGTCGCCGCCGAAATTCATTTTCGAATCAGACATGACCTCATCCTTCTGTTTGCAGCCTCCGGCCAAAAGCAACACCAGTATCGCTACCACAGCGACCCGGCGCATCGCGAAATTCGTTTTCACGAGGCGATGATAGCCATCCGACTTTGAAAGCCAATCCTCAGAACTTACCGCTTCCGCCCGCCGAATTTCGCGCGTGAGTGGGAGGACGGAATCTGTGGGCGCGCGGGGCCGGCGCGAAAGTTTCCGCCGCCGGATTGCGGACGGGCCGGTTGCGATTTGGCATCGCGGGACGGGCGGGACGGCAATGGCGGACGCGACTGCGATTGCGTTTTGAACTGCCCGGACTTCTGCTGCGGCGGGCGGGATGGTCCACGCGGTGGCTGACCCGGTTGCAGCCGGGATTGCGGGCGCGGTTGTTGCCGGTCTTGAAAGCGCTGCGGTCCGCGTTCGGGTTTGCCCGGCCGGGGGTGCGGCGCGCGTTCGGAGCGCGGACGGTCTCCGTCCGCAGCACGTCGCCAGCCCTGAGACTTCTGAAAATGCGGACGATTGCCGCGTTGTTCACCCGCTGCGCCCGGGGACCGGGCGCGGTCCTTTGATTGCGGCGGGCGGGAGCGGGCGCCACGGTCATCGCTAGCTTTGCGTTCTTCGCGGGCGAGGCGGAAGTCCACCTGTTTCTTGAAGCTGTCCACCTTGGCGATCTGCACTTCCACTTTGTCGCCGAGGCGGAACACGCGGCGATTGCGGCGCCCGGTCAGCGTGCCGCGCGCTTCGTCGAATTCGTAGAAATCGTCCGTGAGACTGGAGCAATGGATCAACCCG
This sequence comes from Verrucomicrobiota bacterium, assembly GCA_031384405.1. Classification (GTDB taxonomy): domain Bacteria; phylum Verrucomicrobiota; class Verrucomicrobiia; order Limisphaerales; family JADLHS01; genus JADLHS01. The sequence goes on from JANNAO010000330.1 coordinate 25,403, forward strand.
CTCATCGCGAGGCCGGGCACGTCCACGAAGAATCCGAAGTTGCGCACGTCAATCACCAGCGCGGGATACACCGGCGGTTTCGGCATCGCCAATTGCGCTTTCAGGAACGCATACATCTTCACGTCCTTGCTGTCGCGCTCGGCGTCGGCGGAATTACGTTCGGTGTCGGAAATGTGTTCGGCGGTTTCTTTGAGGGGGTGGGAATGTAGCGGCGGGCCTCCCGGCCTGCCGTGGAGGGCGGCATCTTGCCGCCCGGACAAACGCTCGGCATGACTCAAGCCTTCTGATTTTACTGGCAGCTTCTGACCGGCGACGGTTTTTCCGCCGGGCTGGAAGCCCGGCTCTACGTCAGCCAAGATGGCTGACGCTACAGTTTTCGCGCTCCCCGGAAACAGCGCGCGATGGATGACAAGGTCGGCGTAGCGGCGGATGGGCGACGTGAAATGCGTGTATTTGGCCTTGGCCAACCCGTAATGCCCGAGCGGCTGGACATCGTAACGCGCGCGCATGAGCGAGCGGAGAAAACCGATCTTCAGTGCCGCGCCGATGGGGATGGTGTCGAGCTTTTGCAGGAGCTTGGAGACTTCGGGGCGCTTGGTGAGATTGCCGCACGGGATGTGATGGCTGAGGACGTCCTCGCGAAATTCGTTGATGCGGCGCGCGTCGGGTTCTTCGTGAACGCGATAGATGGCCTTCTGATTCTCGCTCATCAATCGCGAAGCCACGGCTTCGTTGGCGAGCAACATGTATTCCTCGATCAACTGATGCGAGACGTCGTTCTCGATCTTCTCGATGCGCAGGACACGGCCTTGTTCGTCGAGGCGGATTTTGGTTTCGGGAAAATCCAGCGCAAGCGATCCGTTCTTGAAGCGCAAGCGGCGGATTTTTTGCGCGAGTTCGTGGGCGTCGTGCAACATGCGCTCGATGGGATCGTCCGGTAGCGGTTGTGGGGGGGGGGGCACCCCCCCCCCGAGCCCCGGGG